>DASZGN010000162.1:0-3130 GCA_035938775.1 Trinickia sp. | reverse complement strand
CGTGACACCTTTGGCACTAGTGATACCGACGGTATCCTCGCGCGCGTTTTCGACGACAACGACGGGCCAGCCGCCGCCAATCGCCTTGTAGAGCGTCACCGTATCGGCAAGGATCTGCTGATGATTCGAGATGAGCGCGAGCTCGGCCGACGCGAGCGAGCGCTCCGATTCGAGCACTTCGAGCTGCGACACCACGCCTTCCTTCAATTGCGCTTCGATCTGGGCGGCCACGACACGCAGATGCGCGTTCTGCTGCTCGAGCTCGAGCCGCTCCTTCTTGTGCGCATCGAGGTTCACGAGCGCGGTCTCCACTTCCTCGAAGGCCGCGAACACGGTTTGCCGATACTGCTGCTCGACCACTTCGCTTTGCGCCTCGGTCGTCTTGATGTGCGCCTGCACGCTCGGATCGAACATTGGCAGATTGATGCTCGGCAGGAAGCTGAACGTGAACGCCTTGAAAAGGTCAGTGAGCGCGAACGCCGCCGTACCGCCGCGGCCGGTAAGGCTCACGCTCGGCAACTGCGCGAGCTTGGCCGCGCCAATCTCGTCATACGATTCGAGCACGCGGTACTGCGCGGCGACCACGTCGGGCCGGCGCGCAAGCAACTGCGCCGGCAAGCCCATCGGCACCTCGGGCAGCTTGATGCGTTGGCGCAGGTGGCCGATGGGCATCTTGAACTCGCCGGCCGGCACACCGACGAGCGTCGCAAGCGCGTTTTCCGCAACATCGCGCAAGCGGTGCAGCTCGATGACCTCGTTCGCGAGTCCATTGACTTCGGCCCGTTGCCGAAGCACTTCTGTTTGCGGCACGACGCCGTTGGCAAGCATCGACTCATAGATGGCGAGGATCTGCTTGTTCTTGTCGAGCGTTCTTTGCTCCTGATCGATTTGGTCGTCGAACTGAAGGATCTGGAAATACGTGCTCGAGACGCCGGCGACGAGCGTCAGATAACCCGCGCGCCAGTCCGCCTCCGACGCGTGGAATTCGGCTTTTTGCGCCTGAACACCCTTTTCGACCTTGCCCCAGATGTCGATGTCCCAGTTGACCTGCGTGGCCAGGTTGTACGTTTTCGAGAGCCCCCGGTGCGTGCTCTTTTCGAAGTCCACGCCCGCGCCGAGATCGGTGCTTGGCAACGCACCGGCGCGTACCTCGCCGATCGCCGCGCCCGCGACGCGAATTCGCGCGGCGAGCACCTTGATGTCGATGTTGCCGGCGATCGCCCGGTCGATGAGCGCATCGAGATAGGGGTCGTCGAATGCCCGCCACCATTGCGGGTCGACGGTGTCGGATGCCGACACGGGATGCTTCGCACGCGCCCAGGTCGACTTCTCGGGCGTGTCGGGGCGCGTGTAAGCCGGCACCTTGAGGTCCATGCAGCCGGAGAGAACGATCGCGCAAAGACCCGCCCCGACGGCGTGGACAAAGAACGCGCGTGCGCGGTTGCGGCGAATCGGTGCGCAAGCCGGACCTGTCGAGGTTTTCACGATCTGCTCCTGGCGATGGCGGCAATGAAAGCGCTGGGGACACGGATGCGACGGAATTCGGGTGGCTTCGCGAAATCGGCTCGGCGCTCGGGCCGGGCCGCGCCGGCCGCGGAAGCAGGACACCTCCGCGGCGGCGGGCGCACACGGTTTTAGAAGTTGATCGTGTTCGAGGCGGATTGCGAGGGCTTTACCGTGGAGTGGATGTCGCCCGCGAACGCGACGTTATTGCCCGTGTTGTTGACGATGTCGTTCGACTGACCGATCACCTGCTGCGCGCTGAAGTTGGTCGTGTCGGTGACGTGCACGGGCGAGTACGGCAGGGGCCAGTAAGAGCCCATCGTGCCGCCGCGCACGGCGGACATGGCACGGTCGTCGAGTTCCTTGGCGACGCTAAGGTCTTCGATCTTTAGCGATTTCATGACAGTTCTCCAAAAGGTAAGTGAAGAGGCTTCGAGGAAAGTGAGCTGCAAGTGTTGCGGGCTCGGGCCTCTTACCGCACAGGCTGTGCCAAGGGCCATGCGCGCACTCGCCCACGGCGCGCAAACGCTCACCGGCATTGGGTTTTGGGGAATGGCGGGACCGCATCGCGGCGCCCCGCCCGTGGTGACGCGAACGACATATGGCGGCGCGCGGACAACAGAATGAACGCGATGTGTTGGCATCAAGCCGACATGCGCTCTACCTGACGATGATCGTGATCTTCTTTGAATAGATGGGCGGATTGTGCGGAACGTGATCGTAGTCGCCCATCAGCAACTGCAGCGTGTGCTTGCCCGGTGGAAGATCGAGCGTGGTCTCGGTCTGGCCGGCGCCGAAGTGGAGATGATTTCTGTCCGAAGGAATCTTCTCGTTCGTCGGCGGCAAGTCGGTATCGACGAGCAGGTGATGGTGGCCCGTGTTCGGAAACTGCGCACCGGCAGGCGCGACGCCCATGTAGCGCAGCCCGAACCAGACGCGAAACGGCTTGCCGGCCGGCAACACCTGGCCGTCGTTGGGCCAGCCGATATAAACGATGGCCCTCGGGTCGGCCGGCGTATTGCCGCCCCACGCGAGCGGGGCCGACAGCAGCAGCGCGGCGATTGCGGCGCGCGCTGCGGCGAAGGCAAATCCCTCTTTCATGGCGTCTTTCTCCCGGTTTCCCTGGATGCCCGAGCGAGCCGGCCGTCTGAAGCTCGCTCGTTGCCTGAACCACCGCAACACCGTACTACTTCACCGTGATCGTGATTTTCTTTGAGTAGACGGGCGGGTTGTGCGGAACGTGGTTGTAGTCCCCCATCAGCAGTTGAAGCGTGTGCTTGCCGGGAGGAATCTCGATGCGCGCCTCGGTTTCGCCCGCGCCGAAATGCAGATGGTTTCTGTCGGACGGAATCGCCTGGTCCATCGGCGGAAGATCGGTGTCGAGGATCAGATGGTGGTGCCCGACGTTGGGCCGATTGATGCCCTTCGGACAAACGCCCATGTTGCGCAGGCCCATGCGCACCCAGAATGCGCCCTTGATGACGGCGCCGTCCGGCGGCCAGATGATGTACGCCTCGGCACCGGGCGGGGACGGCGTCGGGCCCGCAAACGCCAGACGCGGCGCGAGCACCGCTGCGCCCCAGGCGATGAGCACCGTTCTCCGTTGCATGGCCACGCCCCCTCTCTC
>DASZGN010000161.1:0-2464 GCA_035938775.1 Trinickia sp. | reverse complement strand
CGATGCAAGCTCAGTACGACGCTTACGCGAAGTACTACAGCACGTCGGAAATCAAGGATCTGACGGCGTTCTACAAGAGCCCGACGGGCCGCAAGTTCATCGAAGTGCGGACCAGGTCGGCCGCGACGTCGTGAACGGCCTGATGCAGAAGTACATGCCGCAATCGATCAAGGCTACGCGTGACCAAGCCGACAAGGAAGTGGCGTCGGTGAAGCCGGCCAAGTAAGCCGCGCGTCACGCCGTATCGGCCGCCAGGCGGGCCCGGTCGCACCGGGTTCGCGCGGCTTTCAATCGACGGTGCGATAATGGCCGTTTGCGCCAGGGCGCGAACGGCCATTATCCATTTTTGACGGGCGCGGCCACGTCGTCAATCGCATTGCCGCCGCGCCTCATTCCCCCGGGGGTTTCACGATGCGCGTCTTCAACTTCGCTGCCGGTCCCGCGGCGCTGCCCGAAGAGGTATTGCGGCAAGCGGCGGACGAAATGCTCGACTGGCGCGGCAGCGGCATGAGCGTCATGGAGATGAGCCACCGCGGGCGCGAGTTCATGTCGATTCACGAAGAGGCGCTCGTCGATCTGCGCGAGCTGCTCAATGTGCCGGCGAGCCACCGCATCCTGTTCTTGCAAGGCGGCGGGCTCGGCGAAAACGCGATTGTGCCGATGAACATGCTCGGTTCCCACAAAGTGGCCGATTTCGTCATTACCGGCTCGTGGTCGCACAAGGCGTACAAGGAAGCAGCGAAGTATTGTTCGCCGCACATCGCGGCGAACGGCGAGACACCGGAGGGTTACACGCGCGCGCCCGCCCGCTCGGAGTGGCGTCTGTCGGATGACCCCGCCTACGTTCACCTGTGCACGAACGAGACGATTCACGGCGTGGAAACGTTCGATATTCCCGAGCTCGGCGATATCCCCCTCGTGGCCGACGTTTCGTCGCATATCCTGTCGCGTCCGCTCGATATCGCCAAATACGGCGTGCTCTTCGGCGGCGCGCAAAAGAACATTGGCATGGCAGGCGTGACGGTCGTCATCGTGCGCGAGGATCTGCTCGATCGCGCGCTGGCGATCTGTCCGTCGGCGTTCGAATGGAAAACCGTCGCCGAGCACAACTCGATGTACAACACGCCGCCGACCTATGCGATCTATATCGCCGGGCTCGTGTTCAAGTGGTTGCAGCGCCAGGGCGGCTTGAAAGCGATCGAGGCGCGCAATATCGAGAAGTCGAAGCTGCTCTATGACGCCATCGACGAAAGCGACTTTTACATCAACAAGGTGGAGCGCGCTTCGCGTTCGCGGATGAACGTGCCGTTCTATCTCGCGGATGCTTCGCGCAATGAAGATTTCCTGGCCGGCGCGAAAGCGCGCGGTCTGATGCAGCTGAAGGGCCATAAGTCCGTCGGCGGCATGCGGGCGTCGATCTACAACGCGGTGCCGCTCGAAGGCGTCAAAGCGCTCGTCGAGTACATGAAGGAATTTGAACAGGCCCGCGCGTGATGCGCGAACTCGCACGCGCGGCAGGTGTCGCGCGTTGTTTTTCGACACGGCTGTTTTCGCATGGATGACGAACTCAATTCAAAACTGAAGCCGCTGCGCGATCGCATCGATGAGATCGACGCGCAACTCATCGCGCTGCTCAATCAGCGCGCCGCGGTCGCGCTCGAAGTGGGCGAAGTGAAGAAGCACTACAACGCGCCGGTGTTTCGGCCCGAGCGCGAGCAGCAGGTCATCGCGCGGCTGCAACAGATGAGCGAAGGCCCGCTCGCCGGCGATCACATCGGCGCCATCTGGCGCGAAATCATGTCCGCCAGCCGCTCGCTCGAGCAGCCCGTGAAGGCCGCGTTTCTCGGGCCAATCGGCACGTACAGCGAAGAGGCGATGCACGAGTACTTCGGTCATTCGATCGAAGGCCTCGCTTGTCTTTCGATCGATGAGGTGTTCCGCTCGGTCGAGGCGGGCGGCGCGGAGTTTGGCGTCGTGCCCGTCGAGAACTCGAGCGAAGGAGCCGTCTCGCGCACGCTCGATCTGCTGCTGCAGTCGCAGCTCCTGATTGGCGGGGAGCTCGCGCTGCCCATCCGCCACAATCTGCTTACGCAAAGCGGGAGTCTGACGGGCATCACCCGCGTGTGCGCGCATGCGCAGGCGCTCGCGCAGTGTCAGCGCTGGCTTGCGGCGCACATGCCCCACGTCGAGCGCCAGGCCGTGTCGAGCAACGCCGAGGCCGCGCGCCTCGCGGCAGCCGACCCGACCATCGCCGCCATCGCGAGCGAGCGGGCAGCCGCGCATTACACCCTGCAAATCGTGTATCCGCTGATTCAGGACGATCCGCACAATCGCACGCGCTTCGTCATGATCGGCCATGCACCGGCTGGGCCGAGCGGATATGACCAGACGTCGCTGATCGTCTCGGTCAAGAACGAGCCCGGGGCAATGTTCAAGCTGCTCGAGCCGCTCGCGCGGCATGGCG
>DASZGN010000160.1:0-4142 GCA_035938775.1 Trinickia sp. | reverse complement strand
AGCGCGGCCGGCCAAGGCTTGCGGCGCGAATCTTCTCGTAGACGCGCTTTTCCTGCCATTCCTTGACCCACTGGGGCTCGCGCTTGGGCAGGTCGCCGCGCATCGGAAACGGCGTATCCAGCAAATTGACCGGATATTTGGCCTGGGGCTTCGAATTGGCTTTCTTGTCGCTCATGGTGAAATCGCTGAAAACGTGAGGTGCCCGACGAACGGGTACCGTTCACATAAATACGTGGATGCCTGCGGTGTCCGGCGCGCGGCGCCGGGGCGTGTCGTTTCGTGCTTCGTCGCCCGGCGGCTAGCGAATTCGGTCGGTGGCCGAGGTCGAAAACCCTGTCGCCCGGCTGCCGGGCGCGGCGCCCGCCGTGCCGCCGCCACCAGCGCCCGCCAACGCGCAGAAGTACGCGCGCGTGTTCGACACGTCGCGCGCGATGGCTGCCGTCAGCGTTTCCAGATCGGCGAACTTCTCCTCGTCGCGCAGCTTCTTCAAAAATTCGACGCGCACGAGTTTGCCATAGGCGTCGCCATGCCAGTCGAGTAAATGGACCTCGAGCAGGACGCGCCCCGAGTCGTCGACCGTCGGGCGTAGCCCGAGGCTCGCCACACCCGGCAGCGGCTCGGCTTCAATGCCATGCACCCGCACGATGAAGATGCCCGAGAGCGCCGGCCGCTTGTGCGCGATCGGCAGGTTCAAAGTAGGAAAGCCGAGGTCGCGGCCGAGCTTGAGTCCGTGCACGACGTGGCCGCTGATCAGATAGTCGCGGCCGAGCGCGGCGCGGGCGGTTTCGAGATCGCCCGCCGTGAGCGCCGCGCGCACGCCCGAGCTCGAAATGCGCGCGCCGCTCGGATCGGCGACGGTTGCCATTTGCTCGACTTCGAAGCCGTGGCGCTCGCCGGCCGCCTTCAACGAGGCGAAATCGCCGGCGCGCTTCGCGCCATAGCGGAAGTCGTCGCCGATCAGCACCCAGCGCGCGTGCAGACCGCCGACGATGATCCGCTCGACGAACGCATCGGGCGTCTGGCTCGCGAACGTGTGATTGAAGTGCTCGACGACGACGCGATCGACGCCGTTCATGCGCAGCGCCTCGAGCTTGTCACGCAGCATCGCGATACGCGGCGGCGCCCCGGCCGGGTTGAAGAACTCGCGCGGATGCGGCTCGAAGGTCATCACGCACACCGGCAGGCCGCGCGCGCGCGCGGCCTCGCCCACACGGGCGAGCAACGTCTGGTGGCCGCGGTGGACACCGTCGAAGTTGCCGATCGTCAGCGCGCAAGGCGCTCGGCTCTCGGCATTGGGAAGACCGCGGAAGACTCTCACGATAGCGTTGGGGTGAGGCGGCGCGAGGCCGCGGAGCCAATTTTCGATGCGCGGCGGGCCGCGCCTGCAAAGCAGGAGATTATAAACGCTCGGCGCGAAGCGCGGCGGCGCGCGGTTTCGCGGCCGGCCCGGGTGATAAAATCCCCGGATGAAGAATATCGTCATTTTAATTTCGGGGCGGGGCAGCAATATGGAAGCGATCGTGCGCGCGTGCGCGCGCGAGGCTTGGCCTGCTCGCATCGCGGCCGTGATCTCGAACCGGCCGGATGCGACCGGCCTCGCGTTCGCGGCGTCGCACGGCATCGCGACGGCCGTCGTCGATCACCGCGGCTTCGGCGACCGCGAATCGTTTGACGCCGCGCTTGCCGCGCAGATCGATGCATACCAAGCCGACCTCGTCCTCCTCGCCGGCTTCATGCGCGTGCTGACGGACGGCTTCGTGAAACGCTACGCCGGCCGCATGTTGAACGTCCATCCGTCGCTCTTGCCGAACTTTCCCGGGCTCGACACGCATCAGCGGGCGCTCGACGCCGGTGTGAGGCTGCACGGCGCGACGGTCCACTTCGTCACCCCGCAGCTCGATCACGGCCCGATCGTCGCGCAGGCGGCCGTGCCTGTCCACGCGGGCGATGACGCGGCGGCGCTCGCCGCGCGCGTGCTGACGGTCGAGCATGTCATCTACCCGCGTGCCGTTCGCTGGTTTGTGGAAGGGCGCCTCGTGCTTGCCGGCTTGCGCGTCAATGTGACGCCACCCGAGCCGCAATGGCTCTTTGCCGGAACCGAAGGGAAAGCCGCATGAAAAACCACAAGAATTCCCACGGCCCCCGCGGCCAAAACAACCATCACGGGGAAGCCCGGCCTCGCCCGAAGCATGCCGCTGGGGCCACCGCGCGGCGGGAGTCCCCGCTGCATGGCTTTCTGATCGGGCAGACCGAGGCGCTGCTCGCCGAGATCCTCAAGTTCACCGGTCCCGCCGATTCGACGACGAGCCGTTTTTTCCGCGCGCATCCGAAGCTCGGTCATAGCGAGCGCGGTGTGATCGCCGAAGCGGTGTTTGCCGTGCTGCGCCGCCGGATGGAGTTCGCGCATCTGGCCGAAAGCGGCACCGGCAGCCCGACGCGGCGCCTCGCGCTGCTCGGCTTGATGCAGACGATGGGCCGCTCGGCAGTGAAGCCGTTCGTCTCGGAAGAAGAGGGCGCGTGGCTCGAGCACGTCTCGAAGATCGATCCGGCGAGCCTGCCGCTGCGCACGCGCACGAATCTGCCCGATTGGATCGTCGAAGCGCTCGCCGCGCGCTTTCCCGCGGAAGAGCTCGCGCAGCTCGCCGCCGCACTGAACTACCCGGCGCCGCTCGATTTGCGCGCGAATCCGCTGAAGGCGAGCCGCGACCAGGTACTCGACGCGTTGAAGGCGGCCGGCATCGACGCCGGCGCGACCCCGTTCGCGCCGCTCGGCGTGCGCGTGGTCGGCAAGCCGGCGCTCACGAAGCTGAAGGCGTTCGAAGACGGCTGGATCGAAGTGCAGGACGAAGGCAGCCAGTTGCTGTGCTCGCTCGTTGCGCCCCGGCGCGGCGAGATGATCGTCGATTTCTGCGCGGGTGCCGGCGGCAAGACGCTCGCGCTCGGCGCGGCGATGCGCTCGACGGGCAGGCTCTATGCGTTCGACGTCTCGGAGAAGCGCCTCGCAAAGCTCAAGCCGCGCCTCGCGCGAAGCGGCCTGTCCAATGTGCATCCGGTGCTGATCGACAGCGAGCACGACGCGAAGATCAAGCGTCTTGCCGGCAAGATCGACCGGGTGCTCGTCGATGCGCCGTGCAGCGGCCTCGGCACGCTGCGCCGCAACCCCGACCTGAAGTGGCGGCAAAGCGCCGCTTCGGTCACGGAGCTCACGCCGAAGCAGGCGTCGATCCTCGAGAGCGCGGCGCGCCTCGTGAAAACGGGCGGGCGTCTCGTCTACGCAACGTGCAGCGTGCTCGAGGCGGAAAACGAGGCAGTCGTCGCGCAGTTTCTTGCCGATCATCCAAACTTCACGCTCGTGCCGGCGGGCAAGGTGCTCGCCGAGCAGCGCATCGGCCTCGAGATGGGCGATTACCTGTCGCTGTGGCCGCATCGCCACGCGACCGACGGGTTCTTTGCCGCCGTGCTCGAGCGGCACAGCTGATCCGCCTCGCATTCTCAGCGCTTGCCGGCGGCCGAGTGCCGCCGGTACTTTACCAAGCAGATGACACAGAACCACATTCTTTCGCACATGCTCGCGGGCATCCTTCGCGACTACGGACAGCCCGTCATGATGTGGCAGGCCGGCACGCTTGTCGGCACGCTCGTCGTCGCGTGGCTGCTCGCGCGCGTCACGCGCAGCAGGCTCGATTCGCATCGGCGCGCGCGCCATGAAGCGCTGCGCTTTGGCGCCGAGAGTCTCGACAAGGCGTTGTTCCCGCTCATGGGCGGCGCGCTCGTGTGGCTCGAGCAGTCGATCCTTGGCGATTACATGTCGACGTCGCTCCTCGAGCTCGCCCTCGTGCCGCTCATCGGCATCGCGCTGATCTACGTCCTCTTCTTCGTTGCGAGGCGCGTATTCGGCAACAGTGGGCACGCGCATACCTGGCTCTTCATCGCCGAGAAGGTCGTATCGGTGCTCGTCTGGATCGGCATGGCATTGACCGTGCTCGGCATTCAGGAAGACGTGCTGCGCTGGATGGAATCGGTGCGCTTTCGCGTGGGCAATGCACACGTGACGCTGCTTTCGCTCGCAACCGGCATTCTGTGGGTATGCGTGACGATGATCGTCGCGCTTTGGCTCGGCTCGACGCTCGAAGACCGCGTCA
>DASZGN010000159.1:0-2197 GCA_035938775.1 Trinickia sp. | reverse complement strand
CAAGGGGCTCGTCGCCCGTTTTCCCGCCGACGCGAGCGGCCACGACGTGGATGCCGCCATTCGCGAAGTATGCCGCGCGCGCGGCTACGACTACGGGCACGGCACCGGACACGGTGTGGGCATTCATGTGCACGAAGGCGGCGTGCGGTTTGCACCGAACTCGAAATACGGGCTCACGTCCCAGGCCGTGGTCTCGGTCGAGCCCGGCATCTATATCCCCGGCAAAGGCGGCGTGCGCATCGAGAACATCGTCATCATTCATCCGAGCGCGCGCGAGGCGGGCAAGATGGAATTCGAGAATGTCGTCGCGGTGGGGTACGACTGGGACTTGATCGACATCGACATGCTTGATGACGCCGAGCGCGAACACTTGCGCGAGTACGAGCGGCTATGCGCCGAGCGCGGCACGAGCGTCACGGCCTGTCCGCTGCTGTAGCGGGCGCGACAGCGGGCACGCCCCGAAGGGCGTAGAATTCGCGTTCGTTGCCGGCATGCCGTTCGCCGCGCTATCGAAACACTTGATGTCATGAGCGAATCGCCCGCATCGTCCCTCTTTCCCGCAGCGCCGCCGGCCGCTGCTGCCGCCGATAACGCTGCTGCCGCAGCCGTCATTACGGGCGACATCAATGCGCTGCGCAAGTTCGTCGCGAAGCATCCGCGTCTTTTCGTGCTGACCGGCGCCGGCGTCAGCACCGGATCCGGCATTCCCGGCTATCGCGACGACAACGGCGATTGGATGCGCGCGCAACCCATTCAACTGCAGGCGTTTCTCGGCTCGGAGCATGCGCGCCGCCGTTACTGGGCGCGCAGCATGGTCGGCTGGCCGGTCGTCGCTCAAGCGCTGCCGAATGCCGCGCATCGCGCACTCGCCCAACTCGGCGAGGCGGGCCATGTGTCGCAGCTCGTGACGCAAAACGTCGACGGTCTGCATCAGCGCGCAGGCAGTGCCGGTGTCATCGAGCTGCACGGTAGCATCGCGGGCGTGACATGTCTTCAATGCGGTGCGGAGCATCCCCGCGCATCGATACAGCAGGTGCTCGCGCACGACAATCCCGCGCTCGCCGATGCGGTGGCCGGCAATCCGGTGGGCGGCAATCCGGCGGCCGGCGTTCCGGTTGCCGCGCCTTCGGCCGATGGCGACGCCCACCTCGAATGGGATGCGCTCGACACGTTTCGCGTGCCGGCGTGCCCGTCTTGCGGCGGCATGCTGAAACCGTCGGTGGTGTTCTTCGGCGAAGGCGTGCCGCGCGCACGCGTCGACGCGGCGCTCGCGGCGCTTGACGCAGCCGATGCGATGCTTGTTGTCGGCTCGTCGCTGATGGTGTATTCCGGATATCGCTTCTGCTTGCGGGCCGCGCAAGCGGGCACGCCGATTGCCGCCGTCAACCTAGGGCGCACGCGCGCCGATGCGCTCTTTGCGCTGAAGATCGAGGCGCCGTGCGGCGATGCATTGACGGCGCTCGCCAATGAAATGGCAGGGCGCCCTTCTTAACATGGGTATTCGACAAATGAGCAAAGCAGCCATCGGTGTCATCGGGCTCGCGGTCATGGGCCGCAACCTTGCGCTGAACATCGAGAGCCGCGGGCATGCCGTGGCGGTCTACAACCGCAGTCGCGCGAAAACCGACGAGCTCATCGCCGAGTTTGCCGATCGCAAGCTCGTGCCGGCGTATTCGCTCGAAACGTTCGTCGCGTCGCTCGAAAAGCCGCGGCGTATCCTGCTGATGGTGAAGGCCGGCGAGCCTACCGATGCCACGATTGCGGCACTCAAGCCGCTCCTCGCGCCGGGCGACATTCTCATCGACGGCGGCAACACGCATTTCACCGACACGATCCGCCGTAATCGGGAGCTCGCGGAATCGGGTTTGCACTTTATCGGCACGGGGGTGTCGGGTGGCGAGGAGGGCGCGCTCAAGGGCCCGTCAATCATGCCCGGCGGCCAGCGCGAAGCTTATGATCTCGTCGCGCCGATCCTGACCGAGATTGCCGCGAAGGCGCCCGATGGCGAGCCGTGCGTGACCTATATCGGCCCGGACGGCGCCGGCCATTTCGTGAAGATGGTGCACAACGGCATCGAATACGGCGACATGCAACTTATCGCCGAAAGCTATGCGGTGCTCAAGCAGGTAGCCGGCTTGTCGAACGAGGAGCTTGCCAAGGTCTACACCGAATGGAACGAGGGCGAGCTCGACAGCTA
>DASZGN010000158.1:0-8166 GCA_035938775.1 Trinickia sp. | reverse complement strand
TTGCGTGCGCACCTTCGCCTGCGTCTACGCGCGCATTCGCTTCGGCACGTTCGCCTGCATCGACGCGCACATTTGCAGCCGCACGTTCGCCTGCATCGACGCGCACATTTGCAGCCGCACGTTCACCTGCATCTACACGCGCATTTGCATCTCGCCCGTTCAACGGATCTTCCCCGGCAGCACGAGCGCCGACACATCGTGCGGATCAATCGTCGTCACGCGGCCCGCCTTCGACAATATCTGTTGCATCCGCTCGCGGTACGCGCGTGCAAGGAGCCCCGGGTCGCTATGCGCGTCCAGCGCGGATTCGAGCTGGAGGATGGTGGTCGCTTCCGCTTGCGCCGTCGCGACACGCTCAGCCGCGCTCGCGTTCGCGCTGCGCAGGATCTGGTCGGCGCTTTGTTGCGCACTCTGGCGCGTCGTCTCCGCCGCGGTGCGCGCGTCCGCGATGGCACGCTCGGCCGTCTGCGAAGCGCTCAGCACCGAATCGAACGCGCCAACGGCCGCCGCCGGAAACGACGCCTGCACATCGACGCGCGCCACCTCGATGCCGAGCGCCGCATGTGCTGCGGCGAGCGCGTCGAAGTGCCGCTGCGCGGCTTGAGCGATGTCGCCGCGCAAGCGTTCGCGCTGCGCGGCGAGGCGCGCGTCGCTCGCCAACAGCTCGGGACGCGCCACGAGGATCGCATCGAGATCGCGCGCCGCCGCCACTTCGACAACAGCCGCCGCGACGGCCCGCTCGATCGCCGGCTTCAGATTGGCCGCCTGCAGCACATACGCAACGGGATCGACGACCCGGTAGTACAACGTTGCGCTCAAGTGCACGACACCGTTGTCGCCGGTCAGCACGTAGCCGGAGCCCGCGAGCGCATCGGAGAGCGCAGGCATCTCCGACGGGTTTGCCGCGCCCGCAAGATCGGCCGCGTGTGCGCGCGGATCGCGTTCGAGAGAAGCAATACGCTGCTCGAGCACGCGCGCGCTGCCCGGCACGAGCAGCACCGTTTCGAAGGGTCGCGGCCACGCGAACGTCAAACCGGCCTCCTGCGTGCGCGCGAACGCGCCAAAGCGCTGCACGACGGCACGGCTGTCGGCCGGAATGCGGCGCACGTTCGACGTGGCCCACGCCAGCGCGGCCAGCACCGCGATGGCCGCGACGAACCAGAACGCCATGCGCGTGGCCTGCGCACCCGGGCCGAGCGAGCGCGTGTCGACCGACTGGTTCATCGCACCTGCCCGTGTTTGGTCGCGCGCGGCTGAGCGGCGCGCGGCTCGGCAGCGCTCGGCAGCTCCTTCGCGCCAAGCGCGCCCGGGCCTTCCACGAGCACGTTGAACGGTGCGGCATCGGTGCGCAGAATCAAATTCGTATTGGCGTTGACGACGGAATTGAGCGTATCGAGCGAGCGCAACATCGTGTAAAGCCGCGGATTGCCCGCATAAGCCTTGCCGTAAATGGCCGCGGCGTCCTTGCGTGATTGCGCCTCTATCCCGGCCGCCTGCGCGTTCGCCTCGGCCACCGCGATACGTGCGTCGCGCTCGGCGTCGGCGCTGATCTGCGCCGCCTGACGTTTGCCGTCTGCCGTGCGCTCGGCGGCCACCGTCTCGCGCTCGGCGCGCATGCGCTCGACCGTGGCGGCGAGCGTCATTGCCGGTAGCGTCAATCGCTCGAGTCCGACTTCCACGACATGCACGCCGTACGCTGCGTAAAGCTGCGCGTCGATCTGTCGACGCAGTTCGTCTTCGAATGCCGCGATGCGCACCTTGCCCGGGTCGGTGTTGACAAGCGAGGCAAGCTCGAAATCGGCCGACGTGGTCTGCAACGCCGAGCCGAGCAGCGAGCGGATTTGCCGCGCCGCTTCATCGGGCTCGTTGCGCACCGCGCGCACGAAGCGACCGATGTCACCGGCGTTCGCCGGCACACGCCACGCGACGTACGCTTGCACGATGATGCGTAGCCCGTCGCGCGTGCCGACGTCTTGCAACGCGCTCGACGTCGTATGCAGGCGCAGATCGACAGGCACCGCGGTTTCGATCGGCGCTGGCCAATGCCACGCGAGCCCCGGCTCGAGCAACACGCGCACGGGCGCGCCGAAGCGCGTGACGACGCTCGCCTCGCCGGAGCGCACCTCGATAAGGCTCGCCACCGTCAGCGCGATCGCGACGCTCGCCACAGCCAGCGCGACGCGCCAGTAAACGCCGCGCCCCGTCGGCGTGCGCCCCGTTTGACCATGCGCGTGGCCATCGCCGTGATGAACGTGCCCATGTCCATCGGCATGCGAATGAAAAAGACTCACAACGTCCCCCGAATCGATAAGTTCGACGACGGTCGATGACTGTCGAGCGGGCTTCCATGCTGCTCGAACGCCACGCGAATGTTCATATCCGTCGATCTCAATTGCTGCGTCCCACGCCCACGGCGTCGCTCATGCCCGCCCCTGCGCCGCCACCGAATGAGCGAAGGTCGATCGTCGCTCGGCCGCCCTGTCCAAGCCGGTTGTCGATGATCGTCAGGTTTGCGCTCGCGAGCCCCTTTTGCAGGTTGTGCAGGTAGTACTCGAGCGCAAATGCCGGCCCGGCCGATTGCGCGGCGGCGATGTCGGCGCCGAACGTCGTCTGCTGCGCGTTGGCCTCCGATATCGTCTCCGCCGCCTGGCCAAGCGCCTGCGCGACGGTGGCCTGCGCCTGCTGCCGCGCGTCGCCGAGCGCTTCGGCAGCCAGCCCGCGCGCCTGCGCGACACTCGCTTGCGCACGAATCTGCGCTGCCTGCACGCCGTGATACGCCGCCGATGCGCCCGCCGGCGGATGAACGCTTTCGATCACCACCGCGACCACTTCGATGCCGCTCGCGAGCGCATCGAGCCGCGCCTGCACCGCGCGCTTCACGGAATCGGCCATAGCGGTCTGCGGCGTTTCGATGAGCGAGGCAAGCGTGTGCGAAGCCAGATAGCGGACCACCTCGCGATTAGCGATTGCGCGTACAGTCGCACTCAGGTCGGCCGCGCGATACAGCGCCGCGCGCGCCGCCGCGTCGGAAGGACCGATCCGATAGTCGAGCCGCACATCCGCACTGACGATTTGAAAGCTCTGCTGCTCCGCGCTGCCGCCCGCGATGACCTGGCTCGTCTCGGATTGATGCGCGACATCCCAGAGACGATCGAGCTGTTCCGGCGTGGGCGCATCGGCAGCCACGCGCGGCACGAACACGCTGTCGTCTTGCGCCGAGCCGGAGACGATCAACTGGCGGACCCTGCCGTTATCGAGTGTACGCACGCGGCCGAACGGCCAGGGCAGCGCAACATGCAGGCCCGGCTGCCACACCGCGGCCGGCGCGCCGAAGCGCTCATAGACGGCCCGCTCGTCGGGGCCGACGATCGCGACGCCCGTCAAAAGCCACGCTAGTGCGAGCATCGCCGCGCAAGCGGGGGGCGCTAGACGCACGAGGCTTCGCAGCACCCAGCTCTGGCGCAAGTCGATGCCATAGCGCTCGCGCAGCTCGGCACCGAGGCGCGTCCACGGCGAGGGATGAACGCGCAGCAATCCGGCAATCAAGCTGTCGGGCACGCTCGCGTCGCCGCGTTTCGACTGCGGTGGTGCGAACCACGACAGCATCGCGCGCAGCGCCAGTTCGCAGGCGATGGCCGCATTGATGAGCGCCGCGGCGCGCACGAGCCACGCCGCCTCGATGCCGGCCACGAGACGCATTGCCGCCGCCGCTGCCGCAAGCACGGCAACAAGCACCGCCACGCGCAACATATTCGCAAGCGCGACATAGGCCCTTGCGCGGCCGGCATGCATCGCGCAAAACCGTTCGGCGACGAGCGCGCCAAATGCGAAGAGAAGCGCCGCCGCACCGGTGAAGATCTCGGGCGCCATCGCCGTGCCTGCGCCCTCACCCCCGCCGATCAGCCCGCGCTGCGCGAGCGGGTTCCACGGCGTCGCGGCAATCGGCAGCGAAAGCGCAGCGATGCCAAGGACCGCCCACGGCTGCCAGCGGATGGAGGCAATCGCCCTATGCGTCGCGGCCGCGAAGCGGCGTCGCCAGTCGCTGCGCCATATGAAAAAGCCCGCGGGAAACGCAGCGTCGTTATGCGCCGCGGCACCTGCACCAGCATGTACATGTGCATGGGCGTAGCGGGCGATAAACGCGACGATGAAGACATTGAGCCACGCGCTCGCGAGCGGCGCGCACCACCGCACGTCGATGCGAGGGTCGTTGGTCAGCGAGAGCACGTCGCAGACGATGGCAAGCACGAGGCTCACGCCGGCCGCCTGCGCGAAGAATCCGGAGCGGCCGTGCGTTATCGGGTCCTGCTCACTGTGGGGTTGCTTCGAATGGGACATGTGATCTCTTTAGCGCGCTAAGGTTGTCCTGTATCGGCCTTTTCATTGCCTGCGCATCGGCACTTGCGCACCTCGGCACTTCGCCAGGTCAACGCGTCAACGCAATCGGGCATCGGGACCATGAGATTCATCGGACCCATCGGACCCATCAGGCCCATCAGACCTTTCGCCTGCTTCAAATGAGCCGGCATCTGGCACGAGCCCCATGAGCCGGGCGAGCACAGGCCATTTGACAAGGGCTTCCTCGTACGTCTGCCGGGCCTGCTCGTCGAAGTACGTGGCCGGATCGAGCTCCGGCACGTGACGCGCAAGCCCGGCGATATCGTTGACGGGCCAACGCCCCGTCTCCGCTTTCGTCACCGTCATTTCTCGTCTATCCACACATTATCGGGCGTCTTCACGGCATAGCCGCTCGCCGTTTTCATCACGACAGTCCCCTCGTTTTCGCCGACCATCTGCGTCTGCGGCAGATTCTCCGCATAGCGCGGCAGCGTCGCGCCGCCCGCAAACGGGCTGCTCGATACGAGATTCGAAAGCAATTGCGCGAGCGCGAGAAAGCTCGAGGGTCGGTCGATGACCGTCGTCGGCCCATGATCGCCGGGCAGTCCGATGAGGCGCACGCCCACGGGACCGTCGATGATGCGCGGCGTCGGAATCTCGCGCAAGCCCGCGATCTGATTGGCGTCGCCGCGCAACGCGGCGCCATGCTCCGGAACAAAGACGATCGCCGCACGCCGGCCCGACTTTGCGACCAGTTCCGCAAACGCATCGAACTCATTCATCATCGTCGTAACCCGCTGCGGATACGACGCGAGGCTCGTCAAGCGGTCGTTGCCGACGAGCCGATTGCCGTCGTGGAGCGTGAGCGTGTTGTAGTAAAGCGCGACCGGGCCAGGCGTCTTCGCGCGCTCGGCATACCAGTTGGCAAGGGTCGCATAGTCGTCGTGGATGGGGGAGCTGTCGAACGCGTGCATCGACACGGGCGCGCCCGCATTCGAAATCAGCGGCGCATTGGGTGCACCGATGTTCTCGCGCACCAATTGCAGGAAGTTGTCGAAGTGGCCGTCATGATTGAGCAAGACCTGCGGCGTGTAGCCCGCTTGCGCAAGCTCGGCGAACAGATGGCACTGCGGGGGGGCATCGCTGTACAAGGCCGCATGCGGTTGCTGTCCGCAGCTTGCGCGCAGCACGCGAACCGCCGCCGGGCCGCTGTAGCTCGCCGCCGTGCTGAAGTTCGTGAAGAGATAGTCGAAGTGCGCGAGCATGGGGTTGTTGCGCGTCTGCGATACATCGAGATCGTCCCAAGAGAGCGAGCAGATGTGCAGCACGATGATGTCGAACTGCGCATTGGCGTTGGCGCTCAGATGGCCGAACGCGACCTGGCGCTGCGCTTGCGCGGTGCGAAAAGCGGCAAGCGCCGCATTGTGATCGAGCGGCTGCTCGACGATCGCGCCGCTGCCGCGCGCGCCATTGCTTCCCCCGCCTTGCGCAGGCGTGAGCGCGACGCTCACGGCATTCCACACCGGTAGTGCGACAAGCGCGATCAGGAGGAACGTCGCGATGCGCAACCAGCGGTTGACGATCAGATAAAGCGCCACGAACACGACCACGCCGATGAGCACGAGCGGCGGCACAAAGCGTTGCGCGAGCTCGAGCCAGTAGCCGAACGTAAACGAGCGCAACTCCGAAAATGTCGCAACGACGCGCGAGAACGGCGGAACGATCGCCTCGTAGTAGAGCAGCGGCACGCCGATGGCCAGCCCGATCAGATGCCGAAGCACGCGCAGCCAGCGCCGCTTGATCGAGCTCGTGGCGCCAAGCGCGATCAAGAACGCGATGTTCGCGATCCACAGCGGCTTCAGATGCCCCGTGGCGTACAAGTAGAGCTTGAGCAGGAAATAGAGATTCCAGGAAGTCATAAGCGCAGATCAAGTCATTGGAGCGCGAGCGCTCAAGGGATCGTTCATCGTCAATAGCGTTAATAGCGTTAAGTGCGTCAATAGCGCGCTCGGTCCAATGCGAGCAGCCCGAGCAGCGAGCGCTTGGCACCCCGCGCCAGCCGCGAATAGCCTTCCATGCCCATCAGCATCACCTCTTTTAAGCCGGCGAGCGGCGCATCTTCGAGCGTGCGTTCATTCCAGTCGAGCCACGCGTCGGCGCGGCCAAAGGTGCATTGCACGAGCTGGCGTTCCTGCTCGAGCGTCAACGCTTCGAACTGCACGCCTAGGTTGCGCCCGACGAAACGGCTCACGCGCACGGGGAAATGGAACAGCCGATCGCCGCGACCCAGTGATACGCTCAGCGCGTCTCCGGTCGACAGCTTCAGGTCGGCCGTCGGCACCTCGAGGCCGAGGCCGCCGGTCGAGTAATCGCTCGTCGTGCAGGCGAGCGTCGTGCCGTCGGCGAGCAGCAGCGTTGCCGGCACACGCATCGCGATGCGGTGCGTGACGCGCACCTGCTTGGCCTCGCTCGCCACGCTCACCGCGGCGCCGAGCAGCGTGAGGTTGTAAAGCGTCCAGACGACGTTCATGGCAATCGTCGGCGTCTCGTCGCCCGACATGAATAGGAGCCGGTAAAAGCCCGCGAGCAGCGCGCACGCATTGAGTGCCAGCAACACGAGGTACGGTTTGGACACGCCCCAATCGAAATAGCCTTCGTCGATGCGCCCGCCCTTGTCGGTCACGTTGAACTTGCCGTGCTTCGGGCTCAGGAACGCGAACGTCGTCGGCAGTGCGATGTACCAGGCAAGCACCGATTCGTACACTTCTGCCCAGAACGAATGCCGGAACTTGCCCTGAAGCCGCGAATTGGCAATGTTCGACAGCACGATATACGGCAGCACGAAGCTCGCGATCGACGCCGCCGACGCGTTGATGAAGTAGAGCTGAAAGAACAGATACGCCATCGGCATGACGAGGAAGATGAGTCGCGGCACGCCGTAGAAGAAGTGCATCATCGCGTTGCCGTAGCAAAGGCGCTGGAAGAACCCGAGGCCACGTCCGATAAACGGATTGTCGATGCGAAAGATCTGCGCCATGCCGCGCGCCCAGCGCGTGCGCTGCTTGATGTGCCCTGCGAGGCTTTCAGTGGCGAGCCCGGCCGCCTGCACCGTCGGCAGGTATGCGGTGGTGTAGCCGCGCCGATGGAGCTTGAGCGCCGTGTGCGCATCCTCGGTCACCGTTTCAACTGCGATGCCGCCCACCTCCTCGAGCGGCGCACGTTTGATGATCGCGCAAGAGCCGCAGAAAAACGAGGCGTTCCATAAATCGTTGCCCGCCTGCACGAGCCCGTAAAAGAGTGTGCCCTCGTTCGGCACGCGTCGGAACGTGCCGAGATTGCGCTCGAACGGATCCGGCGAGAAAAAGTGATGCGGCGTTTGCACCATCGCGCAGCGCTTGTCGCGCAAGAAGGTGCCCATCGTCATTTGCAGGAACGAGCGCGTCGGCACGTGATCGCAATCGAAGATCGCGATGTATTCGCCGTCGGTACGCTCGAGCGCCCGATTGATGTTGCCCGCCTTCGCGTGACGGTTGTCGTCGCGCGTGAGATAGCCGATGCCGGTCGCGCGCGCGAAGGCTTCGAACTCGGGGCGATGCCCATCATCGAGCACATAGACGCGCAGCTTTTGCGTGGGCCAGTCGATGCCCTGCGCCGCGAATACGGCTGGCCTCACGACGGCAAGCGGTTCGTTGTAAGTCGGGATATAGATGTCGACGCTCGGCCATGTGGCCGGATCCGCGGGCAGCGCCGCGATCGTGCGATTGAGCGGCCACGCCGTCTGAATGAAGCCGAGCGCGAGGATGATCCATGTGTAGGTTTCGGCGCCGA
>DASZGN010000157.1:0-1622 GCA_035938775.1 Trinickia sp. | reverse complement strand
TGCGCGCGTAGCTGCCGAGTATGCGCCATGCCCGGTGCTGAACGCCGGCGACGGCAGCCGCGAGCATCCCACGCAGACCCTGTGCGATCTCTACATCCTGCGTAAGAAGAAAGGCCACCTGAAAGGACTCACGGTCGCACTGTGCGGCGACCTGAAATTCGGCCGCACTGTTCATTCGCTGATCTACGCGCTCGCGCGTTTCGGCGCGAATATCGTCGCCGTGCCGACCAGCGGCATGGACGTTCCCGACTACGTCCTCGAGCGGCTCGCCGCCGAGCGCAACTACAGTTTCTCGACCGTCACGATGGACGAGTTGAAGTCGCTGGCGGGCGGCCTCGACGCTCTTTATCTGACACCGAGCGCACCGCATCAGATGGCGCTCTTCACGGGAGACGCCGCGCTTCAAAAAATTCCCATGGGCGAGCCTCCGGCCGCGCTCGACGCGTTCTACGTCACGCGTTTGCAGAAGGAGCGCATGTCGGGGAAGGAGGCCGGCGCCGCCGACTACGTGCGTTTCGACGCGCGCGCGCTTCGCACCAGCAAGACGCATGAAGCCGTCGTGATGCATCCGCTGCCGCGCACCAGCGAGCTGGCGTACGAGCTCGATGCCGATCCGCGCGCAGTTTACTTCGAGCAGGCCGCCGCGGGCGTGCCCGTACGGATGGCGCTGATCGCATGGCTGATGGAGAAAGCCGCTGCCGCATCGACGTCTCCGCGCGCGACGGCTGAGCCGATTCGCTTCAAGGCCGAGGCGCCTCCGCGATGCTCGAATCTGAACTGCATCACGCGATTCGAGGGCGCCTACCTGTTGCCGAGATTCACGCTCGGACGCAGCGTCGATAGCAGTGTGCTCGCGCTAAAGTGCGGCTTCTGCGAGCGCGAGCTGAAAACCGAATACGTCGGTCATGCGCGGTCACATCGCTACTATCGTTTCGACGACACCCTGCAAGGCTACGTCCAGCAGTGGATCGAAGAAGGCTCTCTCGCCGTCTTCGACAGCGTGAAGCAGGCCGAGGAAGGCGGCTACGAACCTTACAAGCGCGGTCCTCAGCGCGAAATCATGAACGAAGCAGAAGTCATTCACGCCGTCGAATCGCTCGCCGACCAGGTGATCGCCGACGCCACCGATATGGCGGCGGTGTCGATTGTGGGCGTTGTGAGTCGCGGCGCGATGCTTGCGCTTCGGTTGCGCGAACTGATCGGATCGAAGACCAAAGTTTTTCCACCGTGCGCCGCGCTCGACGTCTACAAGCCGGAGGACGCGTTGCGTCCGATCGACGGCACCGAAAATTTCGTTGTCGAAGACCGCACGATAATCCTGGTCGACGACGTGATTAACAGCGGATGGACCGTGCAGCGCGCGATGGCAACGATCTGGCAGCGCGGGCGTCCTGCGGCGGTCAAGCTGGCGGTGCTGATCGATCGCGGGCATCGCGCCGTCCCGATTCGTCCAAACTACGTCGGCAAGAATATCCCGACCTCTCGCACCGAGCGCGTGCAGGTGCGTCTGGGCACTGCAGGCAGCGATCCGAAAGCCAAAACGCACGATCACGTCACGATCTATTCAATCGTCGAACCGATGAAAGAATCCGAGGCGGCACATTGACCGCATTCCTGCTCAG
>DASZGN010000156.1:0-6200 GCA_035938775.1 Trinickia sp. | reverse complement strand
CGTTCACCGAATAGCCCAGCACAGCGAGCACCGCGGCGAGCACCGACAGCGAGAACTCCCACTGAAAGAACGCGAAAAAGCCGAGGATGATGACGACGTCGTGCAAGTTCGCGATGATGCCGGCCACCGCGTACTTCCATTCGAAGCGAAACGACAGGTAGATCATGATGCCGATGACGACGCAGGCGAGCGCCAGCAGGCCGTCGGTCGCCAGCTCCTTGCCGACCTGCGGGCCGACGAATTCGACGCGCTGCAACTGCGCCGCCGCGTTTTGCGCCTGGAGCGCGCTCATCACCTGATTGCTTTGCTGCGCCGATGTGAGCCCCCCCTTCAGTGGCAGGCGGATCAGCACGTCGCGGGCGGTGCCGAACGTCTGCACTTGCGCGTCGGCATAGCCGAGCTTGTCGAGCGTCGCGCGCACCGGCTCGAGCTGCGCCGCCTGCGGGTACTGCACCTCGACGACCGTGCCGCCGGTGAACTCCACCGACAGATGCAGCCCGCGATGCAGCAGGAAGAACACCGCCGCGAAAAAGGTCAAAAATGAGATCGCGTTGAAGATCAACGCGCGCTGCATCAGCGGAAAGTCTTTGCGAATGCGGAAAAATTCCATGTTCTGTCTCCGGGTTCTTGAGCGAAGCCTTTAGCGGGACGAGCCCGGTTTCCGGGGCGCCGCGCCTTCGCGCGCACGGTTGCGCAGCGCGGCCTTGCCGCTGCGCGCCCCTTTGGCCTGCGGCGACGGCAGCGCGGCGCCGGCGCGCGGCGTTGCGGCTTCCGAACCGATGTCGCCGCCGGCTTGGGCGTAGGCGTCGCCGTCAGCCGTTTCCGGGCGCCAGACTTGGCCGATCGCGAGCGATTTCAGCTTCTTCTTGCCGCCGTACCAGAAGTTCACGAGGCCGCGCGAGAAGAACACGGCCGAGAACATCGACGTGAGAATGCCGATGCAGTGCACGACGGCAAAGCCGCGCACCGGCCCTGAGCCGAACGCAAGCAGCGCGAGGCCGGCGATGAGCGTCGTCACGTTCGAGTCGAGAATCGTGGCCCACGCATGCGCGTAGCCGTTCTCGATCGCGAGCTGCGGTGGGGCGCCGTGGCGCAACTCCTCGCGCACGCGCTCGTTGATGAGCACGTTGGAGTCGATCGCTATACCGAGCGCGAGCGCGATAGCCGCGATGCCGGGCAGCGTCAGCGTCGCTTGCAGCATCGAGAGCACAGCGATGAGCAAGAGCAGGTTCACCGACAGCCCGATCACCGCAACGAGCCCGAAGAGGTTGTAGTAGATGATCATGAACACGGCGATTGCCGCGAAGCCATACAACACCGAATCGAAGCCCTTCTTGATGTTGTCGGCGCCGAGGCTCGGGCCGATCGTGCGCTCTTCGATGATCTCCATCGGCGCGGCGAGCGAGCCTGCGCGCAGAAGCAGCGCGAGATCGGCGGCGGCTTGCGGCGTTGGCTGGCCCGTGATCTGGAAACGGTCGCCGAGTTCCGACTGGATCGTCGCGACCGTCAGAACCTGACCTTTGCCCTTCTCGAACAGCACCATCGCCATCGGCTTGCCGATGTTGTCGCGCGACACGCTGCGTACCGCGCGGCCCGCCGACGAGTTCAGGCGAATGTTGACCGACGGGCGCTGGTGCTCGTCGAAGCCGGCCGAGGCGTCGATGATGCTGTCGCCGGTGAAGATGACCTGCTTTCTGAGCAGCACGGGCGCCTGGCTGCCTTCGGTGAAGAGCTCGTCGCCGGGGGGCACCGCCTCGCCCGGCAACGGATGCGTGTTGACCGGGTCGGCGAGGCGCGCTTCAAGTGTTGCCGTGCGGCCGATGATTTCCTTTGCCTTCGCCGTGTCCTGCACGCCGGGCAGCTCGACGACGATGCGATCGGCGCCTTGCTGCTGAATCACCGGTTCGGCGACGCCCAGCTCGTTCACGCGATTGTGCAGCGTCGTGATGTTCTGCTTGACGGCCGCTTCCTCGACCGCCTTTTGCTGCGCCGGCGGGAACGTGCCGACGAGCTCGACGCCGCCGCCTTCGCCCGGACGTGTTGTCCACTGGAGCTCGGTGATGGCGCGCGCGAGCTGCGTGCGCGCGGCGTCGGCGACGCTCGGATCGGCAAAGCGGATCACGATCGACTGATTGGCGCGATTGACCCCGCCCTCGCGGATGTTGTTGTCGCGCAAGAAGGTGCGGGCATCGGAGGCATCGGAGTCGAGCCGCTTGTTGAGCGCGCCTGCCATGTCGATCTGCATCAGGAAGTGCACGCCGCCGCGCAGGTCGAGGCCCAGGTACATCGGCAGCGCATGCAGCGAGGTGAGCCAGCGCGGCGAGGCGCTTTGCAGGTTCAGCGCGACGATGTACTGCGGGTCGGCCGGGTCCGGGCTCAGCGCCTTTTGCAAAACATCCTTCGCGTGCAATTGCGTGTCGGTGTCCTTCAGGCGCACGCGGATGTTGGGGTTCGCCGAGCTGACGTCGTAGGTGACGTCGTCGGGCTTGATCTGGTTGGCGGCGAGCGCGGCTTCCACCGCGTCGAGCGTCGACGAATCGAGCTTGACGGTCGCCTTGCCGCTTAGCACCTGCACCGCCGGCGCTTCGCCGAAGAAATTGGGCAATGTGTACAGAAGGCCGATGGCGAGCGCCACGGCCATCACGACATATTTCCAGAGAGGGTAACGATTCATGGGGTAGGCCGAACGGGAAGGAAGGCTTTAGGCGGGCGTCATGCGCTTCGCCGGGCTGGCGGCGCTGGTGAGCCGGGTCTCGCTCGGCTCGCCGGCGCCGCGCCGGACGCTAACGATAGATAGCGTTATAACGACTTAATCGTGCCTTTGGGGAGAATCGTTGTGACAGAGGACTTTTGTACGGTGATTTCAGTGCCTTCGGCGATTTCGACGCCGACGTACGCGTCGCCCACCTTCGTCACTTTGCCGACAATCCCGCCGTTCGTCACGACTTCGTCGCCCTTCGACATCGCGGCGAGCATGTTGCGATGCTCTTTCTGACGCTTCATCTGAGGACGAATCATGATGAAGTAGAGCACCGCGAACATGAGGATGAGCGGCAAGAAGCTCATCAGGCTCGATTCGGCGCCACCGGCGGCGCCTTGCGCGAATGCGTTGGAAATTATCGACACGTTGTTTTCTCCGAGAAGGAACGCCCAAGCGATCAGGGACGATCGAAAAATGGCGGCGTATTTTACCACTGCCGAATGTCTCGTCGGCGCTGCGGATTGCCGCTCGGACCAAGGCCGGCGGGCGCCTGAGCTGCCCTCGGTGCCCTCGCCGCGTTTCGCTTCAGGGCACGCTTGAAACGACGCATTACGAGCCGTTTTTGAAAATGCGTCGCAAACGCTATTCGACCCCTTTCGCCCGATCCTCTTGAAAGCGCTTGGTGAATGCTTCGAAGGTTTTCGTTTCGATCGCTTCGCGCATTTCACCCATCAGTTCCAGGTAGTAATGCAGATTGTGGATCGTATTCAACTGCGCGCCGAGAATTTCGCCGACGCGGTGCAGATGATGCAGATAGCCGCGCGTGAAATGGCGGCACGTGTAGCAGCCGCAGGTTTCGTCGAGTGGGCGCAGCGACTGCTTGTGCGTGGCGTTGCGGATCTTGATGTCGCCAAAGCGCGTGAAGAGCCAGCCATTGCGCGCGTTGCGCGTCGGCATCACGCAGTCGAACATGTCGATGCCGGCCGCGACGCCCGCCACGAGGTCCTCGGGCGTGCCGACGCCCATCAGGTAGTGCGGCTTGTCCGCGGGCAGCTTGGGGGCGACGTGATTCAGGATGTGCAGCATCTCCTCTTTCGGCTCGCCGACCGAGAGTCCGCCCACGGCCAGGCCGTGAAAGCCGATGTCGGCGAGGCCGGCGAGCGACTCGTCGCGCAAGTCCTCGTGCATGCCGCCTTGCACGATGCCGAAGAGTGCATTCGGATTGCCGAGGCGCTCGAATTCGTCGATCGAGCGCTTCGCCCAGCGCAGCGACATGCGCATCGAGTCGGCGGCCTCGGCGTGCGTCGTCGGCACGCCGTTCGTTGCGTACGGCGTGCATTCGTCGAATTGCATGACGATGTCGGAGTTCAGCACCTTCTGGATCTGCATCGAGACTTCGGGCGACAGGAACAGCTTGTCGCCGTTGATGGGCGAGGCGAATGTGACGCCGTCCTCGGTGATTTTGCGCAGATCGCCGAGCGAGAACACCTGGAAGCCGCCCGAATCGGTGAGGATGGGGCGTTGCCAGCCCATGAAGCCGTGCAGGCCGCCGTGCGCGGCGATTGCATCGAGGCCCGGGCGCAGCCAGAGGTGAAACGTGTTGCCGAGGATGATTTGCGCGCGAATCTCCTCGAGCTCGCGCGGGGCAATTGCCTTCACCGTGCCGTAGGTGCCGACCGGCATGAAGATCGGCGTCTCGATGACGCCGTGGTTCAGCGTGAGTCGCCCGCGGCGCGCCTGGCCGTCGGTGCCGAGTAGTTCGAATTTCAGGCCGTTGTGCGTGGCCGGCGCTGTTGTCATGGTGACTCCTGTTGTAACCGGGGAAAACGCTGAAGTTCGCCCGGCCGGCGGGGAAAACGGTAGCGAGAGGTCGTGGGTTACGCGACAGCTTTGCTTGGGACCGGAGTAAGGCCTTGCATGGGACCGGAGTAAGGCCTTGCATGGGACTGGAGTAAGGCCTTGCATGGGACTGGAGTAAGCGCTAAAGCGCAAACTCCAGTCGACACGCTAAAGCGCAAACTCCAGTCGACACGTTAAAGCGGCTAACTCCGGTCGACACATGTAAGCAACATCGCGTCGCCGTAACTGAAAAAACGGTAGCGCGCGTCAATCGCGTGGCGATAAGCCGCACGAATCGTCTCCATGCCCGCAAACGCCGATACCAGCATGAGCAGCGTCGACTTCGGCAGGTGGAAATTCGTCACCAACCGATCAACCACGCGAAAGCGATACCCCGGCGTGATGAAGATGTCAGTCTCCGCCGAGCTCGCCGCCAGCGCCCGCCCCGCGTTCTCGGCGTCGCGCGCAGCCGCCTCCAGCGCGCGCAGCGACGTCGTGCCGACCGCAATCACGCGGCCGCCGCGCGCCCGCGTGGTCGCAATCGCGTCCACAAGCGTCGGCGGCAACTGGTACCACTCGCTATGCATCCTGTGTTCGGCAATGTTCTCGACGCGCACCGGCTGGAACGTGCCCGCGCCTACGTGCAACGTGAGCGTCGCACGTTCGACGCCGCGCGCATCGAGCCGCGCAAGCAGCGCGTCGTCGAAATGCAGCCCCGCCGTGGGCGCGGCCACAGCGCCCGGGCTTTGCGCGAAAACGGTCTGGTAGCGCGCCTCGTCAGTGGCGTCAGGGTCGTGCTCGATGTAAGGCGGCAATGGCAGCCGGCCGTAACGCTCGATGAGCGCGAGGCACGCGTCGGGAAAATGCAGGGTGTAAAACGGCTCGACGCGCTCGCCAACCGCCACGTCGAATGCGTCAGCCAAGCGCAACGTCGTGCCCGGCGCCGGGCTCTTGCTCGCGCGGATCTGCGCAAGCGCCGTGCGCTCGCCCGTGAGCCGTTCGACCAGCACCTCGATCTTGCCGCCGCTTGCCTTGTGCCCCAAAAAGCGCGCCTTCAGCACCTTCGTGTCGTTGAAGACCAGCAGATCGCCCGGCTCCACGCACGCGGGCAGCTCGCCGAAATGCCGGTCGACAAGACGCGCGGGCGTGTGAGCGTTGTCCACTTCAAGCAGGCGGCTCGCGCTGCGCTCGGGGAGCGCTTCTTGCGCAATCAGCTCGGGTGGCAGATTGAAATCGAAATCGGAAAGCGTGAACATGCTGCGTTGGATAGGGGGTCAAGCGGCGCGGTGCGCGGTTGACCGGAGTTAGCGCTTTAGGCTTACTCTGGTCCCAGCCGCTATCATCGCGAGGCGCAGGGCCGGCGGCCCGTGCGCTTTGCGCCGATCTGATCTGATCTGATAAAGCCGATATTGTACTTGCGAAGAGAGACATGCCTTTGTCCCGACGAAGCCCGAACGATCCCCTCGACGACGTGAGCCTGGCCGACTTCGGCCGCCGGCCGCCGCGCGCGGGCGCAAAGGCGAACGGGCGCGGCAAGGG
Organism: Trinickia sp.; assembly: GCA_035938775.1. Classification (GTDB taxonomy): domain Bacteria; phylum Pseudomonadota; class Gammaproteobacteria; order Burkholderiales; family Burkholderiaceae; genus Trinickia. Next base: position 121 of record DASZGN010000156.1, on the reverse strand, counting down.
CGCGCTCGACGAAACGGAAAGCGAGGCGCTAGCAGGGCAGACGGCGGAAACGGCGCAGACGGCACAGTCGGCACAGACGGCACAGACGGCACAGTCGGCACAGACGGCACAGACGGCACAG
>DASZGN010000155.1:0-9496 GCA_035938775.1 Trinickia sp. | reverse complement strand
CGGCGCTTGCCGCAGGCGCCGATCTCATCAACGATGTATGGGGTTTTCGGCGCGCGGGCGCCATCGATGCCGTGCGCGACAGCCGCTGTGGGCTCACCGTGATGCATATGCTCGGTGAGCCTCAGACGATGCAGCGCGGCGAGCCCGCGTATGACGACGTGGTCGGCGATGTCCGCGCGTTTCTCGACGCGCGCGTCGATGCGCTGATGGGCGCCGGCATCGCCAAGGCACGTATCAGCGTCGACCCCGGCTTCGGCTTCGGCAAGGTGACGATCGAACATAATTACGCGTTGCTCGCGCGTTTGCGCGAAACCGCGCCACGCCCGCCAGCCGGTGCGGCGCCGTTTCCGATTCTTGCGGGCATGTCGCGCAAGTCGATGCTGGGCGCAGTGACCGGACGCGCCGCGCCGCAAGAGCGCATGGCGGCGAGCATCGCGGCAGCGGTTTGCGCGCTCGAGCGAGGCGCGGCGATCGTGCGCGTGCACGATGTCGCGCAGACCGTTGATGCGCTGAAGATATGGGCCGCCGTGCGCGCCGCGCAGCGGACGGCCCGCTAATCGATTGACAATAAGGATACCCAGGATGGCACGTCGTTACTTCGGCACCGATGGCGTTCGCGGCAAAGTCGGCGAGCTGCCGATTACGCCCGATTTCGTTTTGCGGCTCGGCTATGCGGCCGGCAAGGTGCTCGCGGGCGCCGACCGGTGGGCGAAGGCCGGCGCGCGCCCCACGGTGCTGATCGGCAAGGACACCCGTGTTTCAGGCTACATGCTCGAGGCTGCGCTCGAGGCGGGCTTTTCCGCGGCCGGCGTCGACGTGATGCTCGCGGGACCGATGCCGACGCCCGGCGTCGCCTATCTGACCCGGGCGCTGCGGCTTGCGGCGGGCGTCGTCATCAGTGCGTCGCATAACCCGTACTATGACAACGGCATCAAGTTCTTCAGCGCCGACGGCAACAAGCTGCCCGATGAAGTCGAGCTCCTGATCGAGCAGCAGCTCGACGAGCCGCTCGCTTGCGCGCCTTCCGAGCAGCTTGGCAAGGCGCGGCGGCTCGACGACGCGGCCGGCCGCTACATCGAGTTCTGCAAGAGCACATTCCCCGCGGCATTCGATCTGCACGGCCTGAAGCTGGTTGTCGATTCCGCGCACGGCGCCGCATACGACATCGCGCCGCATGTATTTCATGAGCTGGGTGCCGAGGTCGTGCCGATCGGAGTCGCGCCCAACGGCTTCAATATCAACGATGGCGTCGGCGCAACGGCGCCCGATGCGCTCATCCGCGCGGTACGGGCCAACCATGCCGATCTCGGCATCGCGCTCGACGGCGACGCGGACCGCGTGCAAATCGTCGATGCCGCCGGGCGGCTCTACAACGGCGACGAATTGCTTTACGTGCTGGTGAAGGACCGCATTGCGACCGACGGCGGCGTGCCCGGCGCCGTGGGCACGCTGATGACGAACATGGCAATCGAAGTGGCGCTGAAGCGCGAGGGCGTGCAGTTCGTGCGCGCGGCCGTCGGCGACCGCTACGTGCTCGAGCAGTTGCGCGAGCGCGGCTGGCAACTCGGCGCGGAAGGCTCGGGCCATATTCTCGCGCTCGATCGGCATACGACGGGCGACGGCATCGTCTCCGCGCTGCTCGTGCTGGCGGCGGTGAAGCGCAGCGGCCGGTCGCTTGCCCAGTTGCTCGAGGGCATCAAGCTTTTTCCGCAGCATCTCATCAACGTACGGATGCAACGCGGCACCCAATGGAAGGAGAACGAGGCGATTCGCGAAGCGGTCGCCCGTGCCGAACGCGCGCTGGGCGAGAACGGCCGCGTGCTCATTCGCGCGTCCGGCACCGAGCCGGTACTGCGCGTGATGGTCGAGGCCCGTGAGCGGGAAGCGGCCGTGCAGCATGCGCAGGACATCGCGCGCGTGGTCGAGCGGGTGAGCGCGTAACGAGGGCGGGGCCAAATACTGGGGTGACGGCTTTTTTGCTTCGAGGCTTGTCATAATCGCGCTCGATGCCGTTTAGCGCAATTTTCATGCAATTCCGTCGTACGGATCACTAATTGCTGCGATCCGCTTTTAATCGATGAATTGGTTGTCACATGCGCTTCATCGGACGTCATATTACTGTCACAATCTCGACCTACGCTTCGCGGTGTTGACGTTCTACCGACCACACCACTAGGGGTTATTCCATGAAATTGATGCAAACCGCGTTCGCTGGCATCGCCGGCGTGCTCTTCGCGATTTCCGCGCAAGCCGCTGACATCACCGGCGCGGGCAGCACCTTCGCAGCACCGATCTACACGAAATGGGCCGACGCTTACCAGAAGTCGGGCGGCGGCAAGGTCAACTATCAAGGCATCGGTTCGTCGGGTGGCATCAAGCAAATCGAAGCGAAGACCGTTGACTTCGCGGGCTCGGATGCCCCGCTGAAGGACGACGATCTGGCGAAGAACGGCCTCTTCCAATTCCCGACGGTTGTCGGCGGCGTTGTGCCGGCGATCAACCTGCCGGGCGTCAAGCCGGGTGAACTCGTTCTGTCGGGCGAAGTGCTCGGCGACATTTACCTCGGCAAGATCAAGAAGTGGAACGATCCGGCTATCGCCGCGCTGAACCCGAAGGCCAAGCTGTCCGATACCGATATCGCCGTGGTGCGCCGTGCTGACGGCTCGGGCACGAGCTTCATCTGGACGCACTACCTGTCGTCGGTGAACCCTGAGTGGAAGTCGAAGATCGGCGAAGGCACGACGGTGAACTGGCCGGTCGGCACGGGCGGCAAGGGTAATGACGGCGTCGCCGCATTCGTGCAGCGTCTGCCGGGCGCGATCGGCTATGTCGAGTGGGCCTACGCGAAGCAAAACCACATGACCTATGCCGCGATGAAGAACCAGGCGGGCGAGGTCGTCGAGCCGAAAACGGAAACGTTCAAGGCCGCTGCAGCCGGTGCGGACTGGAAGTCGTCGTTCTACCAGATCCTCACGAACGAGCCGGGCAAGCAAGCATGGCCGATCACCGGCGCGACGTTCGTGCTGCTGCACACGGCGCAAGACAAGCCTGAGCAAGGCAAGGAAACGCTGAAGTTCTTCGACTGGGCGTTCAAGAACGGCACGCAAGCCGCGGACGATCTCGACTACATCTCGCTGCCGCCGTCGGTCGTGTTGGAAATCCGCTCGCAATGGAAGGCGAAGGTGAAGGACGCGTCGGGCAAGGCGATCGCCGAGTAACGTAAGAAGTACGAGTAGAGCAGACGCCCGGCACGGCTTCACCGCCTTGCCGGGCATTGCCATCAGTAGTAGTCGCGCACGCGTGTGAAGCGCGCGGCAACAGGAAAACAGAGTCACATGTCCGACATCAATCTCATGTCGACCCCACCGGTCACCGGCACGCAACGTGCACCGAGCCACGTGGGCGATTTCGTCTTCGGCAGTCTTGCGCGTCTTGCCGCGATCGTCACGCTGCTGCTGCTGGGCGGGATCATCGTGTCACTCGTGGTCGCCTCGCTGCCGGCGATTCATCAGTTCGGCCTGAGCTTTCTCTGGACTTCAGACTGGGATCCTCCCAGCAATACCTTCGGCGCGCTCGTGCCTATCTACGGCACCATCGCCACGTCGATCATCGCACTCATCATCGCGGTGCCGGTCAGCTTCGGCATCGCGCTCTTTCTGACCGAGCTCTCTCCCGCCTGGCTGCGGCGTCCGCTCGGCATCGCCATCGAACTGCTCGCCGCAATCCCGTCGATCGTGTACGGCATGTGGGGCTTGCTCGTGTTCGCGCCGATCTTCGCGACCTACTTCCAAAAGCCGCTCGGCCAGTGGCTGGGCTCGGCCCCGCTCATCGGCCCGTTGTTCCAGGGGCCGCCGATTGGCATCGGCATGCTTTGCGCGGGCGTGATTCTCGCGATCATGATCATTCCGTACATCGCCTCGGTCATGCGCGACGTTTTCGAAGTGACGCCCGTGCTCTTGAAAGAATCGGCGTACGGCATCGGCTGCACGACCTGGGAAGTCATGTGGAAGATCGTGCTGCCCTACACGAAAAGCGGCGTTATCGGCGGCATCATGCTCGGCCTCGGCCGCGCGCTCGGTGAAACGATGGCGGTCACGTTCGTCATCGGCAATACGAATCTGCTCAGCAACGTATCCCTCTTTTCCCCGGGCAACAGCATCACGTCCGCGCTCGCCAACGAGTTCGCCGAAGCGAGCCCGGGGCTGCACACGGCCGCGCTGATGGAGCTCGGTCTCATTCTCTTTGTGCTTACGTTCATCGTGCTGGCGATCTCCAAGCTCATGCTGCTGCGTCTAGAGAAGGGCGAGGGCGCGAAATGACTCGACCCGTTGCTCAAGTGCCGGGCTCGGCGAGCCCCGAAGTGTTCGAGGCGAAGCGCGATCGCCTGCAGCGCCGCCGCCGCGCGATCAACGTGATCGCGCTCACGCTGTCGCTCGGGGCGATGGCGTTCGGCCTCCTCTGGCTCGTCTGGATTCTCTACACCACGCTGCGCCTTGGCGTCGGGGGCCTTTCGGTCGAGCTCTTCACGCAATCGACGCCGCCGCCCAACACCGATGGCGGCGGGCTTGCAAATGCCATCGTCGGCAGCTTGTTGCTTGTCGGCATCGCCACCTGCGTCGGTACGCCGATCGGTGTGCTCGCGGGCGTTTATCTCGCCGAATACGGCCGCAAGGGCTGGCTCGCGAGCACGACACGTTTCATCAACGACATTTTGCTGTCGGCGCCCTCGATCGTCGTTGGCCTGTTCGTCTACGCGCTCGTCGTTGCCAAGGTGGGGCGCTTTTCGGGCTGGGCCGGCGCAATCGCGCTCGCACTGCTGCAGATTCCGATCGTTATCCGGACCACCGAAAACATGCTGCGGCTCGTGCCCAACGCGCTGCGCGAAGCGGCGTTCGCGCTTGGCGTGCCGAAGTGGAAGATGATCGTTTCGATCACGCTCAAAGCCTCGATAGCCGGCGTGGTGACGGGCGTGCTGCTCGCGATCGCGCGCATTGCCGGCGAGACTGCGCCGCTGCTCTTCACGGCGTTGTCGAATCAGTTCTTCTCGCTTGATATGGGCCAGCCGATGGCGAATCTGCCGGTCACGATCTTCAAGTTTGCAATGAGTCCGTTCTCGCAGTGGCAATCGCTTGCATGGGCGGGCGTGTTCCTGATTACCTTGGGCGTGCTTGGACTGAATATCCTCGCGCGCGCGCTGTTTGCGAACAAATAGCGGCGGAGCGCTTCTATGAATATGGCAGAAAATCACTTTACCCACGCGGTGCGCCCCGCGGCGCCGGGCGGTTTCGAGCCCGCGCAGGGCGAGCGGCCGCTCGCACCGATCACGCCCAAGATCGAAGTCAGGAACCTGAACTTCTTCTATGGCAAGTATCACGCGCTCAAGAACGTCAATTTGCAGATCCCCGAAGGCAAGGTGACGGCGTTCATCGGCCCGTCGGGTTGCGGCAAGTCCACGCTCTTGCGCACGTTCAACAAGATGTTCGCGCTTTACCCCGAACAGCGGGCCGAAGGCGAAATCATGATGGACGGTGAAAACCTGCTGACGACCAAGCGCGACATTTCGTTGCTGCGCGCGCGTGTCGGCATGGTGTTCCAGAAGCCCACGCCGTTTCCGATGTCGATCTACGACAACATCGCGTTCGGCGTGAAGATGTTCGAATCGCTGTCGCGTTCCGAAATGGACGATCGCGTCGAATGGGCGCTCACGAAAGCGGCGCTCTGGAACGAGGTGAAGGACAAGCTCGGTCAGAGCGGCTACGGCCTCTCCGGCGGCCAGCAGCAACGCTTGTGCATTGCGCGCGGCATCGCGATCCGCCCCGAAGTGCTGCTGCTCGATGAACCGTGTTCGGCGCTCGATCCGATTTCGACGGGACGCATCGAGGAGCTGATCGCGGAGTTGAAGAGCGAGTACACGGTGGTGATCGTCACGCACAACATGCAGCAGGCGGCGCGGTGCTCCGACTACACTGGCTACATGTATCTCGGAGAGCTGATCGAATTCGGCGACACCGAGAAGATTTTCATCAAGCCGGTGCGCAAGGAAACCGAGGATTACATCACCGGCCGCTTCGGCTAATGTTCCCAAGGAGCGAATGATGTCCGATAAGCATTTGTCCAGCCAATTCGATAGCGACTTGAATCTCCTGTCGTCGAAAGTGCTTGAAATGGGGGGGCTCGTCGAGGCGCAGATCACGCGTGCGATGCATGCGCTCAACGACTTCGATATCGACATCGCCGACCAGGTGATCGCGGCCGAAGAGACCCTGAACAGGATGGAAGTCGAAATCGACGAGGAGTGCAGCAACATCATCGCGCGCCGGCAGCCGGCCGCGCGTGATTTGCGCCTCTTGCTCGCGATTTCCAAGTCCATCACAAATCTCGAGCGTGCCGGCGATGAAGCCGAGAAGATCGCCAAGCGCGTGAAGCGCCTGTCCGAAGACGGCTTGTCGCGTTCCGTCAACATCGCCGAGATCAAGATTTCGGGCGAGATGACGGTGGCGATCCTGCGCCGTGCGCTCGACGCGTTCGCGCGCCTGGATACGGTGGCGGCCGCGCAGATCGTGCGCGACGACAAGGCGATCGACGAGGAATTCCGCGCGTTCGTGCGCAAGCTCGTCACATACATGATGGAAGACCCGCGCACGATCTCGGCGGGGCTCGAGTACCTGTTCATCGCGAAGGCGATCGAGCGTATCGGCGATCACGCCAAGAACATCGCCGAATTCATCATCTATATCGTGAAAGGTACCGACGTGCGGCACAAATCGCGCGACGCCCTTGAACGCGAAGCCCTTAGTTAAACGTCGAGGCGACGATGCCGAGCAGCATTCTCATCATCGAAGATGAGCCCGCGATTTCCGAGCTGATTTCGATCAACTTGCAGCATGCGGGCCATTGTCCGATCCGCGCTTACAACGCGGAGCAAGCGCATTCGCTCATCAGCGATGTGCTGCCCGACCTCGTACTGCTTGACTGGATGCTGCCGGGCAAGTCGGGTATTGCGTTCGCGCGCGATCTGCGCAACAACGAGCGCACCAAGCACATCCCGATCATCATGTTGACTGCGCGTGGCGACGAGCAGGACAAGGTGCTCGGCCTCGAAATCGGCGCCGACGACTACGTCACCAAGCCGTTTTCGCCGAAAGAACTGATGGCGCGCATCAAGGCGGTATTGCGCCGCCGTGCGCCGCAGCTCACCGAGGATGTCGTCGCGATCAACGGCTTGAAGCTCGATCCGTCCACGCATCGCGTCGCCGCCCACGCCGAGGGCAGTGAGATCAAGCTTGATCTCGGTCCCACGGAGTTCCGGCTGCTGCACTTTTTCATGACGCATCCGGAGCGCGTGCATAGCCGCACGCAGCTGCTGGACCAGGTGTGGGGCGATCACGTGTTCGTCGAGGAACGCACGGTCGACGTGCACATCAAGCGGTTGCGCGCGGCGCTCAAGCCCGCCGGGTGCGATGCCATGATCGAAACGGTGCGCGGCAGCGGCTACCGGCTCGCGAAGAGCGTCTGACGCCGGCATGAGTGCTGCGCCGCGATCGGTATCAAACGCGGCAAGCACGCGTCCTTTTCATCTGATTGCGGGAACCGTGCACGCATGAACATCATCTGGGCGCGTTCGATCGCTTCGCTTGTCTTGCTCGCGATCATCTGCGCGGCGCTTGCCGCGATCGCCGGCGTGAAAGCGGCGCTCATTCTTGCGGTCGTCGCATTCATTGCGCAGTTCTGCTTCAGCACTTATCACACCGAGCGCCTCTGGCGCTTGCTCGATGCGCCGGTCTATGGCGAAGTGCCGAGCGCGCCGGGTGCCTGGGGCGAGATCTACTATCGGTTGCACAAGCTCGCGAAGCGCTGGCACGCGCAGGTGCGCCAGGTCGAGCAGCAACATTCGCGTTTCATTCAAGGGATTCAGGCGGCGCCGAATGGCGTCACGATGCTCGACGATCACGATCAGATCGAGTGGTGCAACGCGATTTCCGAGCAGCATTTCGGCCTGGATGCGAAGCGCGATCTGCGCCAGCACATCACCCATCTCGTTCGTCATCCCGACTTCATCCATTACCTGAACGCCCAGCGATACGACGAAACGCTCGTCATGCGCGGCATGGGCGAGCGGCGCCAGAGAGTGTTGTCGGTGCAGGTGTTTCCGTACGGCGAGAGCCGCAAGCTCGTGATGTCCGCGGACATCACCGAGCTCGAGCGCACCGATTCGATGCGGCGCGATTTCGTCGCCAACGTCTCGCATGAACTGAAGACGCCGCTCACGGTGCTATCGGGCTTTATCGAGACGATGCGCGAGCTGCCGCTGGAAGAGAGCGAGCGCACGCGCTACCTCGAGCTGATGGAGCAGCAGGCGGCGCGCATGCGCAACATCGTCGATGCGCTGCTCGTGCTCGCGAAGCTCGAGGGCGACATGAAGCCGCCGAGCGATCAGGCCATCGACATGGGCTCGGTACTGCGCCATTTGTATGAGGACGCCACGTCGCTTTCAGGCGGACATCACCGCATCACGTTCGATGCCGATGACATGCTGACGGTCTCGGGCGGCGAATCGGAAATCCTGAGTGCGCTCGGCAACCTGGTGACAAATGCGGTGCGCTACACGCCGGACGGCGGAACGATTCACGTGCAGTGGCACGAAGTCGGCGCTGGCGCGGAGTTTTCCGTGACCGATAGCGGCTTCGGCATTCCCTCAGCCGAAATCCCTCGCCTGACCGAGCGGTTTTACCGCGTCGATCGCAGCCGCTCGCGCGATACCGGCGGCACGGGCCTCGGGCTTGCGATCGTCAAGCACGTGTTGCAACGGCACGATGCCGTGCTCGAGGTGAAGAGCGAAGAAGGGCGCGGGAGCACGTTCACTGTGCGTTTTCCCAGCCAGCGGACGTCGCGCCGGCAGACTGTGAACGCGTAGCCGCGCTAAATACGCTGATCATCACGCGAGGCACGCGGTACGAAGCCGCCTCGGCGCCAAAATTCAAGAGCAGAATTTCACAAGCAGGCTCGCTTGCGCATTGCGCGATGTCTTGCCCGGGCGGCTGCGCCGGTAGTGCCCATCGCTTTGCATGACCCACGCCGACTGATTGTCGCCGAGTAATCCGGACAAGCCCTCGGCGATCACACGACGCTTCAGGCGCCGATCCTTGATCGGAAACGCGACTTCCACGCGCCTGAAGAAGTTGCGGTCCATCCAGTCCGCGCTTGACAGATACACCTCTTCCTTACCGTCGGCAAAGAAATAGAAGATGCGGTGATGCTCGAGAAAGCGTCCGACGATGGAGCGCACCGTGATGTTCTCGGAAAGCCCCGGGACGCCGGGCTGCAACGAGCACACGCCACGCACGATCAGATCGATCTTCACGCCGGCCTGCGACGCTTCATAGAGCTCGGCGATGACGGTCGGCTCGAGCAGCGCGTTCATCTTCGCGACGATGCGTGCCTTTTTGCCGACACGCGCGTTTTCCGCTTCGGCGCGAATCGCTTCGATGAGCCGCGG
>DASZGN010000154.1:0-2255 GCA_035938775.1 Trinickia sp. | reverse complement strand
CACCCGCGTCATCGTCGACCGCGCGCGCGGGTTCGACCAGATCGAGCACGGTTATCACGGGCCGCTCTACGCCGAGATCAGCCCACGCACCTTCCCGGTGCTGGTGCGCGAGGGCACGCGCCTCTCGCAGATGCGCTTCCGCCGCGGGGAGGCGCAGCTCGATGCCGCGGCGCTTGCCGAACTCAACGCGCGCGAGCGGCTGGTCGACAGCCCGGACGCCGACGTGGGCGCGGGCGTCGCCGTGAGCGTCGACCTCTCCGGCACCGGCCCCGACCGGCTGGTCGGCTACCGCGCCAAGCGCCACACCGGCTTGATCGACGTCGAGCGGCGCGCCGGCTACGCGGTCGCCGAGTTCTGGGAGCCGATGGCCGCGCGCGACGACGCGAGCCTGATCCTCGACCCCAACGAGTTCTACATTCTCTCGTCGAAAGAAGCGGTGCAGGTGCCGCCCGATTACGCCGCCGAGATGGTGCCGTTCGATCCGTTGGTGGGCGAGTTCCGCGTGCACTACGCCGGCTTCTTCGACCCGGGCTTCGGTTACGCGGGCGCGGGTGGGCGCGGTTCGCGTGCCGTGCTCGAAGTGCGCTCGCGCGAGGTGCCGTTCATCCTCGAGCATGGCCAGACCGTCGGCCGGCTGATCTATGAGAAGATGCTGGCGCGGCCGTCGAAGCTCTACGGCGAGGGCATCGGCTCCAACTACCAGGCGCAGGGGCTCAAGCTGTCGAAGCATTTCAGGGCGTGAACCGTAGGGTGGGCTAACCTAAGCCGGCGAAGCGTAGCGAAGCCGGCGTGCCCACGCGGATAATTGTCGCGCGCCGCTTCGCATCGCCACTTTTGTCGACCGTCCGGACAAATTAGGATCGGTACGGTCGACCTCGGGATCGGAGTGCCATGCTCGATCGCATCAACGAATCGGACTGGAAAATCTTCAAGCCTGTGCGCGAACAGGCTCTGGAACGCTTTTGCGAACGCGTCCTTGCCGAAGCGGAGCGAATCCGTGCGGATGTCGGCAAAAGCCAGCACGAGCGCTACATCGCGACCTATCAGCTTCTCAAGGAACGAGACAAAGAATTGGAGTTGGCGTTCGATTACCTGCGTCGCTCGACGGCATTGGTACAGCTCGCAAATTTTCGTTCCCTCGGACTGATCACCGACGACGAGTACATGCGGTTCAGCGTGCCGACACGGGAAGTCGTCGATAGGTTCGTTGATGCGCGCTCGTAGTCTTGTCATCGCGAGGCACGCACTCCCGAAGCAATCCAGGATATATGCACTGCCTGGATTGCTTCGGCGCTTCGCTCCTCGCAATGACGCGTCAACTAAACCGGCGCCACGTACCCGTCGCGGCGGAGGTCGCAGGCGCCGGAGAGTACGCCGGTCGTAGGCTCCCGCACGATGCCCTGCATGCCGCCGACCAGCATCTTCTCCCACGGCGGGCCGACGTCGACTTCGTGCCCGCGCGTGCGCAGCCCCTCTGTCGTTGCCGGCGCGATGCGCGACTCGATCAGCACCCGCCGGCCGTCCCACAGCCGCGCGCGCGGCTCGTCGATCGCGTCCTGGAGCGCGAGGCCGTAGTCGACGTGCTGGATCATGACTTGCGTCTGGGTCTGGCAGATGCCGTAGCTGCCCGGCGTGCCGAGCACGATCGCGGGCTCGCCCTCGCGCGTCGCGATCGAGGGGGCAAGCGGCAAGGCGAGCGGCGCGCCCGGTTTGAGATGATTGCGCGTGCCCGCCGCCGCCTCGCCCCAGTAGAGGAAATTGTTGATGCAGACGCCGTGCTCCGGCACCACGACGGCGCAGCCGAACGGGCTGCCCAGGCTCTGCGTCACGCACACCGCGTTGCCGTCGCGGTCGGCGATCGAGAACGAGGTGGTGTGCTGCTCCGCCAGCGCCACCGGCTGCGGCACCGCCGACTGCTCGACCTGACCTTCGATCGGGCGGCCGTCGCGTACGCGCGCGCGCAGGCGTTCGACGTGATCGCCCGCCATCAATGCGGCGAGCGCGTCGGGCGTCGGGTTGTTGCAGGCGATGCGCACGCCGGCGGCGAGCCGGATGGCGCGGTAGAGCGTATCGAGATGATCGACCCCGTTGCGCTCGTAGTTTGCGAAGTCGAAGCCGTCGAGCACCCGCAAGGTGAGCAAGTATTGGAACGCCTCGGCGGGCGGCGGCAGGGTGTGCACGAGGAGCCCGCGATATTCTGCGCGCAGCGGGTCGAGCCACAGCGGCTTCACGTCGGCGAGATCGTCGAGGGTGAG
>DASZGN010000153.1:0-5229 GCA_035938775.1 Trinickia sp. | reverse complement strand
TCTCGTTCGGGAATTGACCGCCAATGCACGCGAGCAGTTGCTCGATCACTTCCTCTCGCTCGGCGAAGACGACCGTCTGCTTCGCTTCGGACAATTCGTGCCGGATCACGTCGTCGAGAACTATGTCCATTCGATCAATTTCGCGCGCGACGCGGTGTTCGGCGTGTTCAATCATCAACTCGAGCTGGTCGGCGTCGGCCATCTGGCCTATCTGCACGAGAACGGTGACACGCGCACGGCCGAATTGGGCGTGTCGGTGCTCGAAAGCTCGCGCGGCATGGGCATCGGCACGAAATTGTTCGAGCGCGCCGCGACCCGCTGCTGCAACACGCACGTGACGACGCTGTATATGTTTTGCCTGTCGCGCAACTCGACAATGATGCATATCGCCAGGAAGGCCGGCATGAAGATCGAGTACGCCTACGGCAATGCCGATGCCTATCTGACGCTGCCGCCAGCCGATCAGACGAGCATCATTGCCGAGATGCTGCAGGAGCAAGCCGCCGTGTTCGACTACGCGATCAAGCGTCAGGTGCAGCGCACGACGCAGATCATCGAGGCGATGATGCCGTCGGATCTGACGGCATAGGCTTCCAGGCTTCTCGTGGATGTATAGGCTCAAGCCTTCGCATCTTAAAAATCGATATCGCAAGAACGACGTAAGGCGGCCTCGGCCGCCTTTGTTCTTTGCGAAGCGCTCAGAGAATCGGCAGCGCCGTCGTCTCTTTGAAGCAATCGAGCGCGAAGCTCGACTTCACATCGATGACAGACGGATGGTGCAGCAACTGCCCCTGCACAAAGCGCGAAAAGTGCGCCATGTCTTTAACCTGCACGCGCAGCAGGTAATCCATTTCCCCCGTCATCGCGTGACAAGCGACTACTTCAGGCCACGTCTGCACTGCCGCGCGAAAAAGCTCGGCATGCGTCGTGCCGCTTCGCCCCGCGGTGCCACTGCGCTTTTCGAGTCGCACATTCACGTAAGCAAGCAGACCAAGCCCTAGCTTTGGCGCATCGAGCAACGCGACGTACCCGCGGATCACGCCCATTTCCTCGAGCCGTCGAACGCGTCGCAAGCACGGGCTCGGCGAAAGATTCACGCGCTCGGCAATGTCCTGGTTCGACGCGCGCCCATTCTCCTGAAGAATCGCGAGAATGCGCCTATCGACGGCGTCCAGTTCAAGTTCAGCCATTTTCTCACTCCAATCCACCCTTCGTTGGCAGCAGATTGCGCCATCGTATAAATCTGCAGCTAACTTCGCAAGCTCTTGCCTCCATCGTCGCTATAGACTTGCGTTTACCTTGCGCCGACTTGGGAAAATGCGACGGCCGGCGCTTCAGGCGATCAGGAGACATGCATGCAGGTTCAACCGTGGGACAACCCCGTCGGCACAGACGGTTTCGAGTTCATCGAATACACCGCACCGGACCCCAAAGCGCTCGGTAAGCTCTTCGAGCAAATGGGCTTCACCGCCATCGCGCGGCACCGCCACAAGGACGTGACGCTTTACCGCCAGGGCGGCATCAACTTCATCGTCAACGCCGAACCGGATTCCTTCGCACAACGTTTCGCGCGCCTGCATGGCCCGTCCATCTGCGCGATCGCGTTTCGGGTGCAAGACGCCGCGAAGGCCTATCAGCGCGCGCTCGAGCTTGGCGCATGGGGCTTCGACAACAAGACGGGCCCCATGGAGCTCAACATCCCCGCGATCAAAGGCATTGGCGATTCGCTGATCTATTTCGTCGACCGCTGGCGCGGCAAGAACGGAGCCGCGCCCGATAGCGTGGGCGACATCGATATCTACGATGTCGACTTCGTGCCCATCTCCGGCGCCGATCCGCACCCCGTCGGCCACGGCCTCACCTACATCGATCATCTGACGCACAACGTCCATCGCGGCCGCATGCAGGAGTGGGCCGCCTTCTATGAACGGCTTTTCAACTTCCGCGAGGTCCGCTATTTCGACATCGAAGGCAAGGTGACGGGCGTGAAGTCGAAGGCGATGACTTCACCGTGCGGCAAGATCCGCATTCCCATCAATGAGGAAGGATCGGAGACGCCCGGCCAGATCCAGGAATACCTCGACGCGTACCACGGCGAAGGCATTCAGCACATCGCGCTCGGCGCGAGCGACATTTACGGCACCGTTGATGGCGTGCGAGCGTCGGGCATCAAGCTGCTCGACACGATCGATACGTACTATGAGCTCGTCGATCGCCGCGTGCCGGGTCACGGCGAGTCGCTCGACGCGCTGAAGAAGCGCAAGATTCTGATCGATGGCGCAAAAGACGACCTGCTGTTGCAAATCTTCACCGAGAACCAGATCGGCCCGATCTTCTTCGAGATCATCCAGAGAAAAGGCAATCAAGGCTTCGGTGAAGGCAACTTCAAAGCGCTGTTCGAATCGATCGAGCTCGATCAGATTCGTCGTGGAGTCGTGCAAGAAAAGACTTGAGCTCCATCGAGGCAAGGCACCGCGCGCGCTGGTGTGGCGATTGAAACGAGGCCGTCAGCAATAAGAACAAGCACCAAGCGCGAGGCGCCCGCACGATACGCGCGCCTCGCTTTCAACTGGCGCGCCTCTCATGAGCGGCGTGCACGTGCCTCGTCGGCGACGATCGGCGCCTCGATCCCGGGCTCGTGTCCGATGCCAGTCGATGCGATCCGCACCGTATGGGAAACCGCCGCCGCGAGCATGTCCGAATAGGCCGGGCGCGCAGGCAGGCTCATTGCAAAGAATGCCGCGGAAGACAGCAAGAAAGTTTGAACGTGTCGCTTATCCATCTGTGCTCCTTGTTTTGACCGCATCGATTGATTGACGGATGTGATGACTGACAGCGGCTCGCTTAGGTCGCGAGGTTGTGGTTAGACCCAAGCCTGCCCTCCGGTTCCCCGCGTTACGCTCAGTTGCATTTCGACACCGCAACACCATTTTTGAACCAGCGACCCTCGCGCTTACCCGCCAGCAGCAAGGTGTCGCATCGTTTTTGATTTTCTGCGGCGGGTTACTACCAGTGCTAACATCGCAGGAAAACCGGCAATATGGCCGGTCCGTCCGAAGCGTCCACAAGACGCGCAGGCCGTGACGTTTTGGTGATCCCAGGAGTCCACACAATGAATGCCCCGCTAGACGCAGGTCAGCGAGCCTCGCTCGAAGCTGCGTTGTCCTCTGTCACGCTCGACGACAAATACACCCTAGAACGCGGCCGCGCTTATATGAGCGGCATCCAGGCGCTGGTCCGGCTGCCGATGCTGCAGCAAGCGCGCGATCAAGCCGCCGGGATCAATACCGCCGGCTTCATCTCCGGTTATCGCGGCTCTCCGCTCGGCGGTCTCGACCTCGCGCTGTGGAAAGCGAAGAAGCACCTGGCCTCGCATCAGGTCGTCTTTCAGCCCGGCATCAACGAGGACCTCGCCGCCACGGCTGTGTGGGGCACTCAGCAAGTTAATCTCTACCCCGGCGCGAAGTACGACGGGGTGTTTTCGATGTGGTACGGCAAGGGCCCCGGCGTGGATCGTTCGGGCGACGTGCTCAAGCACGGCAACTCGGCCGGCTCGTCGACGCATGGCGGCGTGCTCGTGCTTGCCGGCGACGACCACGCGTGCAAATCCTCGACGCTCGCGCATCAGTCCGAGCACATCTTCAAGGCCTGCGGCCTGCCCGTGCTCTTCCCATCCAATGTGCAGGAGTACCTCGACTTCGGCTTGCACGGCTGGGCCATGAGCCGCTATTCGGGCCTCTGGGTGGCGATGAAGTGCGTGACCGATGTGGTCGAATCGTCGGCATCGGTCGATATCGATCCGCACCGCACGCAGATCGTGCTGCCGACCGACTTCGCGATGCCCGAGGGCGGGCTCAACATCCGCTGGCCGGATCCGCCGCTCGCGCAGGAAGCGCGTCTGCTCGACTACAAGTGGTACGCCGCGCTCGCCTACGTGCGCGCCAACAAGCTCGACCGCATCGAAATCGACTCGCCGCAGGCGCGCTTCGGGATCTTCACCGGCGGCAAGGCGTATCTCGACGTGCGGCAAGCGCTCGTCGATCTCGGCCTCGACGATGAAACATGCTCGCGCATCGGCATTCGGCTCTACAAGGTCGGCTGCGTCTGGCCGCTCGAAGCGCAAGGCGCGCATGCCTTTGCAAGCGGGCTCCAGGAGATTCTCGTCGTCGAGGAAAAGCGGCAGATTCTCGAATACGCGATCAAGGAAGAGCTCTACAACTGGCCCGACGGCCAACGCCCCCGCGTGTTCGGCAAGTTCGACGAGAAGGACGGCGCTGGCGGTGAATGGTCGGTGCCGATGGGCAACTGGCTGCTGCCCGCGCACTACGAGCTCTCGCCCGCGCTGATCGCCAAGGCCATCGCGACGCGGCTCGAAAAATTCGACCTGCCCTCCGACGTGCGCGCACGCATCGCGGCGCGCATCGCTGTCATCGATGCAAAGGAAAAGGCGCTCGCGAAGCCGCGCATCGCTACCGAGCGCAAGCCCTGGTTCTGCTCGGGCTGCCCGCACAACACGTCGACGAACGTGCCGGAAGGCTCGCGCGCGATGGCCGGCATCGGCTGCCATTACATGACGGTCTGGATGGATCGCAACACGAGCACATTCAGCCAGATGGGCGGCGAAGGCGTCGCATGGACGGGCCAGGCGCCGTTCACGAACGAAAAGCACGTGTTCGCCAACCTGGGCGACGGCACCTACTTCCACTCGGGGCTGCTCGCCATTCGCGCGGCGATCTCGGCGAAGGCGAACATCACCTACAAGATCCTTTACAACGACGCGGTGGCGATGACGGGCGGCCAGCCCGTCGACGGCGTGCTCACCGTGCCGCAAATTACACATCAACTGGCGGCCGAAGGCGCCATGAAGATCGTCATCGTCACCGACGAGCCCGAGAAGTATCACGGCACGTCGCTGCTCGCGCCGGGCGTGACGATCCATCATCGTGACGAGCTCGATGTCGTGCAACGCGAGCTGCGCGAGATTGCCGGCACGACGATTCTCATCTACGACCAGACCTGCGCGACCGAAAAGCGCCGCCGCCGTAAAAAGGGCGAGTTCCCCGACCCGGCGCGGCGTGTGGTCATCAACGAGGCCGTGTGCGAGGGTTGCGGCGATTGTTCGGTGCAATCGAACTGCCTGTCGGTCGAGCCGCTCGAAACCGAGTTCGGCACGAAGCGGCAGATCAACCAGTCGAGCTGCAACAAGGACTTCTCGTGCCTGAAGGGCTT
>DASZGN010000152.1:0-2705 GCA_035938775.1 Trinickia sp. | reverse complement strand
ACTAGCAAATTGATGGGGAATTGCTAGGTCATGTTATGCGATAAGTTGGAGGTAATCAAATGATTAGGTGTTAACCATGATTTTGGAAATTTCAAAATCTCTGTATTTGGAATTTTCCAATAGAAAGCGTTAACCGTTTTTTGTTTAATAGTGTTTGCGCGTAAAGCGATGGGAGGCTGATTTAATGTCAAGAGTAATCAATTTTCTCCATTTGTGGGAATTTAAAATTCCCAATCCGGCTCAAGCTCGTATACCGGCCCGCTCCAGCTCTTTGGGTTGCAGGGGACGATTTTGCTCGTACCCAAATTACCGAAATGGCGAGGTCAACTTTCAGTTTTCCGTCGGGGCATTTCACATACCCTTGAGAAAAGATGCCTCATTGAAGGCTTTCGTGCGGCTAAAAAGACATGCACTGGCCAGAGAGCGGCATCCGTCGCTCCTGGCTTTCTGAATGAAGGATCTTCGCCGCCGGTATCAAATACTGGCGGCAGCGTTGAGAGTCAACGGCATATATCGCGCCAAAATCGAGGCAAGCTTCGCCTCGACAATGAGCGGCACGACCGGCGCTAAAAGCGCGGGTCGCGATGCGCAAACCGACGAGCGGGTCGCCATACGCGAACAACCGTCGTGTATGGCTGCACTCAACTAGATCATTTCGCAGCAACGATCGGAATGCCGCGCAGCGTGCCGGCACCCTTCGATTCGTCCAGCGCTTGCTGCACGGCTGGGCTTGTCGCACTCTCCACGCCCAAACGCGCCGCCACCTCACGCTCCGTCCGCTTCACGCCCGCCAAGTTCGCAAGCTTCACATGCCCGTAGCCGCGCACGCGCGCATGAAGCTCAGCGAGCTTCGCAACATCCTCTGCGTTGGCGGGATTGAGCACCGCAAACGCGCGCGTCATCGTCGCCTCATAGTCATCGGCAAGCGCGCGTTCCATTCGTCGCTCGACTGTACGGCCAAACGGATCGAGCCCCGTTCCGCGCAGGCCACGCCACTTCGCAAGCACGCCCAGCACCGGCCACAGCCATTGGCCGAACGTCATCTTGCGCGGCACGCCGCCCGCTTTGGCCTTCGCAAGCGTCGGCGGCGCAAGGTTGAACTTCACCGTGAAGTCCTTGCCCGCCGTGCCTTCGAACTGCGCTTCGAGCGCCGTTCGGAACGCCGGGTCCGTGTGAAGACGTGCAACTTCGTATTCGTCCTTGACCGCGAGCAGTCGGTAAAACGTCGTGGCCACCGCCCGCGCGATGCCTGCGCCCGGCGCGCGTGTCTCAGCCTCGCGGGCCGCCGTAACAAGCGCGCGGTAACGCTGGAGGTAACGCTGTCCACCGTAGGCTGCGAGCCTGGCCTCGCGATCGGCGATAAGCGCGGCGAGCGCCTCCGGTGTATCAGCGGTGACAGTGCCATCACCTGCCGCCGCGCCCGCGAACGAACTTCCCGCAGCCGCACGCGGCATCGCATGGCGCTCGGCCCACAATGCGTTGAGCGCAGCGGCATCTCCCGCGGCGAGCCGGCCCACGTTGAACGCAAGCTTGTTCATCGGCACCGCGACGTTGTTCAGCTCGATCGCGCGCATCATTGCCGCATGCGACACAGGCACGAGCCCCAATTGCCACGTGAAACCAAGCATCAAGATGTTCGCGCCGATCGTGTCGCCGAGGAACTTCGTCGCCAGCGCCTGCGCATCGCATTCCGACATGAAATCCGCACCAGCGGCATGTCGCATCTTGTCGATGAGCGCATCCGCGTGCAGGTTGGCATC
Source organism: Trinickia sp. (assembly GCA_035938775.1). GTDB lineage: Bacteria > Pseudomonadota > Gammaproteobacteria > Burkholderiales > Burkholderiaceae > Trinickia. Next base: position 945 of record DASZGN010000152.1, on the reverse strand, counting down.
GGGGTTCTGCACGAACGACGCATTCGGAATCCGGTGCGTGTTCACGACAATGCGCGTGCGGTCGTGGCGCACGGTCTGCAATGCGTCAGCGCTCGCGCCAACCACCATATCGCACGCAAGCACCACATCGGCTTGCTGCGTATCGATACGCACCTGATTGAGCCACTCGTCCGAAGCGGCCACACGCACGAACGACAGCACCGAGCCGCCCTTTTGCGCAAAACCCATGAAGTCGAGCACCGAAGCGCTCTTGCCTTCGAGGTGCGCCGCCATGCTGATGAGCGCGCCGACCGTCACGACGCCCGTACCGCCCACGCCCGTCACGAGAATGTCGAACGGCGCCGCATCGAGCTTGGGCTCGGGCATGGCGAGCGCGTCGACGCGGCTCGCAAGCGCCGCTTCATCGAACGCCGCGCCCGCCGCTTTGCGCAGCTTGCCGCCTTCGATCGTCACGAAGCTCGGACAAAAGCCGTTCACGCAGGAAAAGTCCTTGTTGCACGAGGACTGATCGATGCGGCGCTTGCGTCCGAGCGGCGTCTCAACAGGCTCCACCGACAGACAGTTCGACTGCACGCCGCAGTCCCCGCAGCCTTCGCAGACTTCCTCGTTGATGAAAAGACGCTTGTCGGGGTCGGGGAACTCGCCTTTCTTGCGGCGGCGACGCTTCTCCGCGGCGCAAGTCTGGTCGTAGATCAGCACCGTCACGCCCTCGATTTCGCGCAACTCGCGCTGCACGGTATCGAGCTCGCGCCGATGATGGAACGTCGTGCCCTTCGGAAAGATGCCGTGATGGCCGTCGTATTTCTCGGGCTCGTCAGAGACGACGACAAAGCGCGATACGCCCTCTGCTTCGACCTGCCGTGCGATTTGCGGGACCGAGATGCTGCCGTCGATGGGCTGTCCGCCCGTCATCGCGACTGCGTCGTTGTAGAGAAGTTTGTAGGT
>DASZGN010000151.1:0-2595 GCA_035938775.1 Trinickia sp. | reverse complement strand
TCGAGCCGAAGAATGCGCTCGTCAAGCAGTATCACAAGCTCTTCAACATGGAGCGCGTGGAGCTGGAAATTCGCCCGGCCGCGCTGCAGGCTGTCGCCCGCAAGGCGATCCGCCGGAAGACCGGGGCCCGTGGCCTGCGTTCGATCCTGGAACAGGCATTGCTCGACGTGATGTACGAGCTGCCGGCCATGAAGGGCGTGAGCAAGTTCATCATCGACGACAACGTGATTGATGGCGACGGCAAGCCGCTGTTGATCTACGAAGACGCGCCAAAGGTGTCGGGGTCGAACTGATGAGGGTGATCGGCTAAAGAGTTCCGGGAAAAAGCCGTTCATACACTGAGATGAACGGCTTTTTCGTTTATCTTGTGGTCGATGGCGCACCTTTTTTGGAGTCACTGAACTTTTCCCACACGCGCGAGGCTTGTAATCGGTTTTTCAGGCCTCACTTACCGAACAATTGATTCCACTCATGGGGAAATGAAATGTCAGGAACCCAACTCCTCCCGCCGGAACGCACCACGCTCCCGCTGCTGCCGCTGCGAGACGTTGTAGTTTTCCCGCATATGGTGATTCCCCTTTTCGTGGGCCGGCCGAAATCGATCAAGGCCCTCGAAGCGGCAATGGAAGGCGGCAAGCACATCATGCTCGTCGCGCAGAAGACTGCCGCAAAGGATGAGCCGACCGAAAAGGACATGTACGAAGTAGGGTGTATCGCCAACATCCTGCAAATGCTCAAGCTGCCCGACGGCACCGTGAAGGTGCTCGTGGAAGGCCTGCAGCGCGCGAAGACGCTCTCGATCGAAGAGCAGGAAACGCAGTTCTCCTGCGAAGTGATGCCGCTCGAGCCGGACCACGCCGACGGTGCTGAAACCGAAGCGCTGCGCCGCGCGATCGTCTCGCAGTTCGATCAGTACGTGAAGCTCAACAAGAAGATCCCGCCGGAGATCCTGACCTCGCTGTCGGGTATCGACGAAGCCGGTCGTCTTGCTGACACCATCGCCGCACACCTGCCGCTCAAGCTCGACCAGAAGCAGCACATCCTCGAGATGTTCCCGGTCGTGGAGCGTCTGGAGCATTTGCTCGCCCAGCTCGAAGCCGAAATCGACATCCTTCAGGTCGAAAAGCGCATCCGCGGCCGCGTCAAGCGCCAGATGGAGAAGAGCCAGCGCGAGTACTACCTGAACGAACAGGTCAAGGCGATCCAGAAGGAACTGGGCGAAGGCGAAGAGGGTGCCGATCTCGAAGAACTCGAGAAGCGCATCACCGCCGCGCGCATGCCGAAGGAAGCCAAGAAGAAGGCCGACGCCGAGCTCAAGAAGCTCAAGCTGATGTCGCCGATGTCGGCGGAAGCCACGGTCGTGCGCAACTACATCGACACGCTGATCGGCCTGCCGTGGCGCAAGAAGAGCAAGGTCAACAACGACCTCTCGAACGCCGAAGCCGTGCTCGACGAAGACCACTTCGGTCTCGAGAAAGTGAAGGAACGCATTCTCGAGTATCTCGCGGTCCAACAGCGCGTGGACAAGGTCAAGGCGCCGATCCTGTGCCTGGTTGGCCCTCCGGGCGTCGGTAAGACGTCGCTTGGACAGTCGATTGCGCGCGCAACGAACCGCAAGTTCGTGCGTATGGCGCTGGGTGGCGTGCGTGACGAAGCCGAAATTCGCGGCCACCGTCGTACGTACATCGGTTCGATGCCGGGCAAGATCCTGCAAAGCCTGACCAAGGTCGGCGTGCGCAATCCGCTTTTCCTGCTCGACGAAGTCGACAAGATGGGCATGGATTTCCGCGGCGATCCGTCGTCGGCGCTGCTCGAAGTGCTCGATCCGGAACAGAACCACACGTTCGCCGACCACTACATCGAAGTCGATTTCGATCTCTCCGATGTGATGTTCGTCGCCACGTCGAACTCGCTGAACATCCCGCCGCCGCTGCTCGACCGGATGGAAGTGATCCGTCTGTCGGGTTACACGGAAGACGAGAAGGTCAGCATCGCCCAGCGTTATCTCCTGCCCAAGCAGAAGAAGAACAACGGGTTGAAGCCGACCGAGATCGAAGTGGCCGAAGGCGCGATCCGCGACATCATTCGCTACTACACGCGTGAAGCGGGCGTGCGTTCGCTCGAGCGCGAAGTGTCGAAGATCTGCCGCAAGGTCGTGAAGATGCTGCTGCTCAAGAAGGCCGACAAGGCCGTCACGGTGGACAGCGCGAATCTGGATACTTTCCTTGGCGTGCGCAAGTACGACTTCGGTCTGGCCGCAAAGGAAAACCAGGTTGGTCAGGTCACGGGTCTTGCGTGGACGGAAGTCGGCGGCGATCTGCTGACGATCGAGGCGGCGGTGATGCCGGGCAAGGGCAACGTCATCCGCACGGGTTCGCTCGGCGACGTGATGAAGGAGTCCGTCGAAGCGGCTCGCTCGGTGGTGCGCTCGCGTTCGCGGCGTCTCGGCGTCAAGGATGAGGCGTTCGAGAAGCAGGACATCCACATCCACGTGCCGGAAGGCGCGACGCCGAAGGACGGTCCGTCCGCCGGTATCGCGATGACGACCGCGCTGGTGTCGGTGCTGACCGGGATCCCGGTGCGGGCCGATGTCGC
>DASZGN010000150.1:0-13016 GCA_035938775.1 Trinickia sp. | reverse complement strand
TCCCGCGCACGAGCCGGTTGAAATAGGTGAGCGGCAGCAGGCTACCAAGGTACTGCGCCCATTTGGGCATGCCCGCAAACGGAAACATGAAGCCCGAAAGCAGGATGTTTGGCAGAAAGTAGAAGAACGTCAGCTGCATCCCTTGCAGTTGGTTTTCCGCTAGCGACGAAAGCGTGATGCCGACAGTCAGATTCGCTCCGATGAAAAGCAGTGCGGACAGATAGACCGCCAGCAGGTGGCCGATGATCGGCACCTGGAACACAAAGCGCGCGGCGGCCATGACGATCGAGATTTGAATCAGCCCGATGAACACATACGGGACGATCTTCCCGGTAATCACTTCGATCGGCAGGACCGGTGTCGCGAGCAGGTTTTCCATCGTGCCGCGCTCGCGTTCGCGCGTGATCGCGAGGCCCGTCATCATCACCATCGTCATCGTGAGGACCACACCCATCAGACCGGGCACCACGTTGTACTGCGTGATTCCTTCGGGGTTATAAAGGCGATGAATCTGCACATCGAATGCGGCGGGCCGTCCATTCAGGTATGCAAGCGGACCGGTAAGGTCCTTGTCGGCGACCGGCTGGATGAGCCCCGGCAACGCACCGAGCGCGGAGTTCGTCGCGATCGGGTCGGTCGCATCGGCTTCGACGAGGAGCGTTGGCCGCTCGCCACGCAAGAGCCGCCGCGAAAAATCGACGGGCACGCTCAGCACGAACTGCACGTCGCCGCGTGCGAGCGCCCGGCGACCGGCCTCTTCGTTGGGCAGCGTCTCGACGATGTCGAAATAGGCGGAGTTGCGCATACCCGCGACGAAGCTGCGTGCGAACTCGCTTTCATCGCCGATGATGATGGCGGTCGGTAGATGTTTCGGGTCTGTGTTGATGGCAAAGCCGAACAGCGTGAGCTGAATGAGCGGAGCGACCACGATCATCGCGAACGTCACGCGGTCGCGGCGCAGTTGGAGGAACTCCTTGAGCACGATGCTCCACCAGCGCATGAACGAGAACATGGCGCGCTCCTTCATGGTTGCGCGCCCTCGGCCTCGCGCTCGGGTGAACGACCCATCAGGTAGATGAATACGTCTTCGAGACTGGTTTCGATCGGCTCCACGCGCAGTGCCATTTCCGCGCCGAGCTTGCTGAGCGTAGCTTCGAGTGCTTGACGGTCGGTGCCGCTCACATGCAGTGCCGAGCCGAAAACGACGGTCTGGTCGACGCCAGGCATCGTCCGCAGATGTTCGGAGAGCTCGGACAGGCGCTCGCCATAGACCGTCCACGTCGACAGCTTCTGCGATGCGATCACGTCCTTGGCGGTGCCCTGAGCGAGAAGCTCGCCGAAGGCGATGTATGCGAGCTTGTGACAGCGTTCGGCTTCGTCCATGTAATGTGTGCTGACGAGCACCGCGATGCCGCGCGCCGCGAGCCGGTGCAGTTCTTCCCAGAACTCGCGGCGCGCGTTCGGGTCGACGCCCGCGGTCGGCTCGTCGAGCAACAAGAGTTGCGGCTCGTGCAACAGACACGCGGCCAGTGCGAGCCGCTGCTTCCAGCCGCCCGAAAGCGAGCCTGCCAATTGATTCGCGCGGCTCGCGAGCCCGTGCGATTCGAGCGTGCGTTCGACCGCTTCGCGGCTATTGCGCATCTGGTAGACACGCGCGACGAAGTCGAGATTCTCGCGGATCGAGAGATCGTCCCAGTACGAAAAACGCTGCGTCATATAGCCGACGTGGCGCTTGATCTGCGCGCTTTCGCGCACGATGTCGTAGCCCAGACAGGTGCCGCTGCCGGAGTCCGGCGTGAGGAGCCCGCACATCATGCGGATTGATGTCGTCTTGCCGCTGCCGTTGGGGCCGAGAAAGCCGAAGATCTCGCCGCGCGCGACTCGCAGCGACAAGTCGCGCACCACATGCTTGTCGTCGAAGTGCTTGTTGAGCTTGTGCACATCGATCGCGTAGCCGTTGCCCGCCTCGGTCATTGCAGGCTCCTCATTGCAGCCTCGTCATTGCAGCCTCACTTCGACGGGCTGGCCGGGATGCAGCTTCGGCGCGTCGGCCACGGCCGGATGCGCCTCGACCATGAACACGAGCTTTGCTCGGCTTTCGTTGCTATAGATGACGGGCGGCGTGTACTCGGCGGCGTTGGAGACATACGTGATTTTCGCGGGCACGTTGACCGCGCAGCCGTCGCAATGAATGGCGACGGCGCGGCCCGGTGCGAGCGAGGCGACTGCCGTTTCCGGCACGAAAAAGCGTACCTTCACGTTTTGCGGCGGCAGCATCTGCACGACGGGGTTTCCCGCCTGCACCCATTCGCCGATTCGATACAGCGTGTCGTACACGCGCCCTTGCCGCGGTGCGTCGACGCGCTTCTGATCGAGCTTCCATTGCGCCTGATCGACGGCTGCTTTCGCCGCCTCGACCTGCGCCATTTGCGCGCTGATCTGCATTGCGCGACCGGGCAGCTTCGCCACCTCGAGCTGGCTTTGCAATTCGCGCACTTGCGCGGCGGTCGCAATGGCCTGCTGGCGCGAGTCGTCGAGCTGCCCCTTCGGAATGCCGCCCGCGCGAAACTGCGCTTCGTCGCGGGTCAATTGCAGCGCGGCTTTCTCGGCCTGCGCGATGGCCTGGGCGAGCTGCGCTTTCGCCACGTTGACTTCGGGCGGGCGCTTGCCGGTCTGGAGGTCGGACTGTTGGGCGCGGGCTGTCGCGAGCTGCTGCTCGGCCTGCCGCAATGCCGCGGCTTCGTTGACGGCATCCAGCGCGAACACCGGCGCGTTTGCAGCGATGGTCTGGCCGCGCTGCACGAACAACTGGGTGAGCGTGCCCGATTGTGACGACGACAAATAGACAAACTCACCTTCGACGTAACCCTGAAAGAGGTTGTCCGGTTCCCGCGAGCACCCGACTAGCGCTGCGACGATGCATGGCAACGAGAGGGGGAGCGCACGCGAGCCGGTGAGGCGCATCATGGCTTTTTCCGCGCAGGGCGACGGGCGGGGGCTTTTCGCGGCTGCTGCATGCCGGCGGTAAGGAGGGCGCTCACATGCCGATGCAAAACCTCACGATCGAGCTTGGGAAGGCCGCGCGCACTGTGCCAGATCTTCGATGTCGCGAGCGGCAACATGACGAGCGCCATGATCGAGTTGAAGAGAAACATCGGTTCGAGCCCAGGGTTGACCGTGCCCGCTTGCTGCGCTTTGGCGACTTGCGCTGCAAAGCGCTTCAAGTGCTCGACCGGCACCCGCTTGATCATCCGTTCGCGCAGCAGGCCGCCTTCGTTCACAATTTCGCGCATCCAGAGCGATGGCAACCACGGCATGCGTTCGGTCACCTCGAAAAGCCGCCCGACGAGCTCGTGCACGAGCGCGAACGGATCGCTTTCGTTGCGCTTGGCCGTGGGGTTCCCGCTCCAGACGAACGTGACGGCTCGCGCGATACGCTCGTCGACGACGGCGTCGAGCAGTTGCTCGCGATTGGTGAAGTAGTAATGCACCATCGCCGAGGTGACACCGGCCGCGGCCGCGATTTGCGCGACGGTCGTGGCGGCGATGCCGCGCTCGGCGAAGAGCTGCGTGGCGAGGTCGAGCATGTGCTCGCGCACGTCGAAATCTTCGACGACGGGGCGGCGGCCGCGCGGTTTACCCTGCGATGACTTGGTGCGCATCTTCATCGCTTCAGGCTAATTGACGAGTTAGTTAAATTCAAGGGAGATAGGGTTTTGCCGGAGAAGGTGTGGGTCAAAGCGCGTGGGAAACAAGACGGTTTCGGTTTATGCCCTTGCTGCGGCGGTTGCACCGACCGCGTCGTTCTACCGCAACGCGAGACAGAAAGCGAGAGGATTGCTACTCGAGCAGAATCAGAGCGACGCGACGTTCGTCAACGCCTGGCAGTGCTGGATTTGGGGGTACACGTAGCGCCTCGGGGGGGGGGGCTACTCAGCGCAGTCCGAGCAGGTCGAGGTATGGTGTCGAGAGACCGTTGGACCGACTCCGCAACCAGCCGCGTAATGCCGCTGCAATTGCCGGTCGCGCACGCCTCATCGAGCGACTGCGCAGCCCGAGTGTTCATTTCGACGATGCACATGAAGATGCGCATCGCCTTAACCCCGTCGGTTCGACCACGCCGCTCAGAGCCCCGTCATCTTGAGTGCGGCTTCCGGAAGCCGCGCGCCCTGTAGCTGGAGCTTCGCGGCGGCAGCATCGATGTCGCGCAGGTCGTCAGCGCTCAACTCGACTGCGGCTGAGCCAAGATTCTCTTCGAGCCGATACAGCTTCGTGGTCCCCGGGATCGGCACGATCCAGGGTTTCTGCGCGAGCAGCCAGGCCAACGCTATCTGTGCGGGCGTCACGCCCCGACGCGCGGCGACATCGCGAAGCAGTGCGACGAGGGCAACGTTCGGTCTTAACGCATCGGGTGCAAAGCGGGGTACCTGCGAGCGAAAGTCGGAGCTGTCGAAACGGGTGTGTTCGTCCATCTTGCCAGTGAGGAATCCTGCGCCGAGCGGGCTAAAGGGTACGAAGCCGATGCCCAGTTCTTCCAGTGTCGGAAGGACTTCGGCTTCGGGACCTCTCCACCAGAGCGAATATTCACTTTGAACAGCCGTGACTCGTTGAACGGCATGAGCACGTCGGATCGTCTCGGCCGCTGCTTCTGAAAGGCCGAAGTGCCTGACCTTGCCCTGTGCGATCAGATCCTTCACTGCGCCCGCCACATCTTCGATTGGCACAGACGGATCCACACGGTGTTGGTAGAACAGATCGATCGTATCGACTCTGAGTCGCTTCAGCGAAGCTTCGGCGACAGCCTTGAGGTGCTCGGGGCGGCTGTTCACGCCACCCCGGCGCTCCCCGGTCGCGAGATCAATGTCGAAGCCAAACTTGGTAGCGATTGCGACCTGCCCCTTGAAGGGCCGGAGCGCTTCGCCGACCAGTTCCTCGTTGACAAACGGACCGTAGGACTCCGCCGTGTCGAAAAACGTGACGCCACGCTCGAAGGCAGCGCGAATCAATTCGATTCCCACTGACTTCTCGGTGGCTGGACCATAGGCGTAGCTCAAGCCCATGCAGCCGAGGCCGATTGCCGAGACGACGAGATCGCTGTTGCCCAATTTTCGCAATTGCATGTTTCGCTCCTTTTTGATTCACCGTAGGCGGTATCTCTTTCGAGGCTGCAACCACCACGCAACTGCGTGCTGTTCGCTCGCGAGACCGGATTACCGGTCGACACGCTGCTGGAGCGATGCCGGATAGCGCTCGCCGATCACCTGGATCTGCTGCAACGCCGCCTCGATCGTGGCGAGATCGTCGGCCGTCAGTTCGACGGCCACCGCGCCCACGTTTTCTTCGAGCCGATGCAGCTTCGTGGTGCCGGGAATCGGCACGATCCACGGCTTTTGCGCGAGCAGCCAGGCGAGTGCGATCTGGGCACGCGTTGCCCCTTTTCCGTCTGCGATTCGGCCGAGCACCTCGACGAGGCCCGAATTAGCCTTGCGGTTCTCCTCGGAGAAGCGCGGCACGATATTGCGGAAGTCGCTCTTGTCGAACGAGGTGTGTTCGTCGATTGCGCCAGTCAGAAAGCCCTTGCCGAGTGGACTGAATGGAACGAAACCGATGCCGAGCTCTTCGAGAGTGGGTAGCACCTTTTGCTCGGGCTCGCGCCACCAGAGCGAATACTCGCTTTGCAAGGCGGTCACCGGCTGCACCGCGTGGGCGCGGCGAATCGACTGCTCGCCCGCTTCGGACAAGCCGAAGTGCTTGACCTTACCCTCCCGAATCAGCTCCTTGACCGTGCCGGCGACGTCCTCGATGGGAACATTCGGGTCGACGCGGTGCTGGTAGAAAAGATCGATGCGATCGGTCTTCAGGCGCTTCAACACCGCATCTGCAACGGCGCGGATGCGCTCAGGTCGGCTGTCCAGCGGCTTCTTCGAGTCGCCGTCCTTGAAGCCGAACTTGGTGGCGATCGCCACCTGATCGCGAAACGGGGCGACAGCTTCGCCGACAAGTTCTTCATTGACGAAGGGACCGTAGGCTTCGGCCGTATCGAAGAACGTGATGCCACGCTCGAACGCCGCCCGGATCACCTTGATCCCTTCCGACTTTTCGGTTGCCGGCCCGTAGCCGAAGCTCAGCCCCATGCAGCCAAGACCAATGGCGGACACCTTAAGACCGCTCATACCGAGTGTGCGTGTTTGCATACGTAGCTCCTTTTGGATGAGTCAGGCGAGATGCGCGCGAGTTACCGTCGCGACTCAGGAGAGTTTAGGTTGCTGTTAGGGGCTCAACAATCCGGCTAAACTTGCATGGGGTATTGAGGGAATTTCACAAATGGTGCGCACAGGCTTGTCCGAGCTAACTGCCTTCATCGCGGTTGCGGAACACCAAAGCTTCAGTGGTGCAGCGCGCGTGCTAGGCGTGTCGCCGTCTGCGCTTAGCCACACGATGCGGAACATCGAGGCAAAACTGGACGTGCGATTGTTCAATCGCACCACCCGGTCCGTTGCGTTGACCGAAGCTGGCGAGCAACTTCTGCGTCGCGTGAGGCCGGTAATTGCCGACCTCGAGGAGGCAGTGAACGAGGTGGCGACGGCGCGAAACCGTCCCTCTGGGTCAATCCGGATCAGTGCGTCGGAATCGGCAGCGAGACTACTGATCCGTCATGTCCTCCCCGGGTTTCTGTCGCGTTATCCGGACATCCGAGTTGAGTTCGTCGTGGACTCGCGCCTCGTGGACATCGTGGCCGGGGGCTTCGACGCGGGTATCCGGGTTCTCGAGGATGTGCCGCGCGATATGATCGCGATCCGGTTTGGGCCTGACATGCGTTTCGCCGCCGTGGCTTCGCCCGAATACTTGATGCACCACGAGCCCCCGAGGGCACCACATGATCTGGCCAAACACCGGTGCATCCGGTTCAGGTTCGATAGCGGCGCCTTATTCCGGTGGGACTTCATACGCCGCGGCAAAAGCGCCAGCCTTGATGTCGACGGACCAATGACGCTCGGCAACCTGAATCTGATGGTCGAGGCCGCGCTAGCCGGGATTGGCATCGCTTGGGTGCCTGAAGGGCATGTTGCTGAACATTTGGCATCGGGCAGACTCGTAGACCTGCTGCCTGAATGGGGGGCGGTTTTTTCCGGGCTTTGTCTTTATTACCCGGCGAACCGGCACCCGCCGACTGCGCTCCGGCTGTTCGCACAGGCGGTCCGGGAATGGGCTGAGCGCCAGACGACGAAGGAGGCGGGGGGAGGCTCCAGTTCCGAGAGGCGGCAGGCACGTCGCTAGAGGCGGCGCATCCGTGCATGACTCGCTTGACGGTCTCCATTGCCTGCGAAGCATGGTTTTGGGCGCCGATCCTGTAAAAAAAAGCCCGGCACGGATGCCGGGCTTCATCGCTTGGCCGCGTTCCCTAAGAAACAGAAACGCGGCATGCGTCTAAGCATTTACGCCGCAAGCAACTCACGCAGCACGAACGGCAGAATCCCGCCGTGCTTGTAGTAGTCGACTTCGATCGGCGTATCGATGCGCAGCAGCACCGGCACGCGTTGCACCTTGCCATCGCGGTTGATGACGAGCGTGACTTCCTGCTGCGGCTTGAAGTCCTCGCCTAGGCCCTCAACGTCAAACGTCTCGTCGCCCGTGATACCGAGCGACTGGATGCTGTCCGAACCCTTGAACTGCAGCGGCAGCACACCCATGCCGACCAAATTCGAACGGTGAATACGCTCGAAGCTGCGCGCGACGACTGCCTTCACACCAAGCAATTGCGTGCCTTTCGCCGCCCAGTCGCGCGACGAACCCGTGCCGTACTCTTCACCCGCGAGGACGACGGTCGGCGTGCCCGCGTCGATGTACTTCATCGCTGCGTCGTAAATCGACAGTTGCTCGCCGCTCGGCTTATGAATCGTCAGGCCGCCTTCGACGCGCGTGCCGTCGGCCTTCAGCGGAATCATGAGGTTCTTGATCCGCACGTTCGCGAACGTGCCGCGCATCATCACGTCATGATTGCCGCGGCGCGAGCCGTAGCTGTTGAAGTCGGCCTTTTGCACGCCGTTCGCCTTCAGCCACTTGCCTGCCGGCGAGTCTTCCTTGATCGAGCCCGCCGGGCTGATGTGGTCGGTCGTCACGGAATCGCCGAAGATGCCGAGCGCGCGCGCACCCTTGATCGTCGGGATCTTATCGGCCGGTTTCATCGAGAATTCGTCGCCGAAGAACGGCGGTTCAGCGATATAGGTCGACTTCGGCCAGTTGTAGACCTGGCCTTCCGCGCCCTCGATCTTGCTCCAGAGGTCGCCCGGCTGCGTGAGCTGCGCGTAGTTCGTCTGGAACGCGCTGGCATTCAGCGCGAACTTGAGCAGGGCGTTGACTTCTTCGCTCGACGGCCAGATGTCGCCAAGGAAGACGTCGCGGCCGTTCGTGCCCTTGCCGACGGGTTCGGTCATCAGATCGCGCGTGATCGTGCCGGCGATCGCATAGGCCACGACGAGCGGCGGCGAGGCGAGGAAGTTCGCGCGGATGTTCGGGTGGATGCGCGCCTCGAAGTTGCGGTTGCCCGAGAGCACAGCCGCTGCGACGATGTCGTTCTTCGTGATCGCTTCGTTGAGCTCAGGCGTGAGATCGCCCGCGTTGCCGATACAGGTCGTGCAGCCGTACGCCGCGACCGTGAAGCCAAGCTTCTCCAGATACGGCAGAAGGCCCGTCTTCGTCAGATATTCGGTGACGATGCGCGAGCCCGGAGCGAGCGACGTCTTGATGTGCGGCGCCACCGTCAGGCCAGCCTCGACCGCCTTCTTCGCGAGCAAGCCGGCTGCGAGCAGCACGCTCGGGTTCGACGTGTTCGTGCACGAGGTGATTGCCGCGATCAGCACGTCGCCGTTCTTCACCTTGACGTCGTTCGACGTCGTGTACTCGGCGTCGAGATCGGCGGGCTTCTTCGCAAAGCCGTTTTCACCGACGGGCTTCGAGAAGAGCTGCGCGAACGTCGACTTCACATTGGTGATTTCGATGCGGTCTTGCGGACGCTTCGGGCCTGCGAGCGAAGGCGCAACGGTTTTGAGGTCGAGCGTGACGACCTTCGTGTAGTCGATCTGGCCAGCCTTCGGAATGCCGAACAGCTGCTGCGCCTTGAAGTAGTTCTCGAACGCGGCGATTTCGGCGTCGGTGCGGCCCGTGCCCTTGAAGTAGTCGATCGTCTTTTCGTCGACAGGGAAAAAGCCCATCGTCGCGCCATACTCGGGCGCCATGTTACCGATCGTCGCGCGGTCCGGCAGCGTCAGCGAAGCCGTGCCTTCGCCGAAGAATTCGACGAACTTGCCGACCACCTTTTCCTTGCGCAGCATTTCGGTGATCGTCAGCACGAGGTCGGTTGCGGTCACGCCTTCGCGCAGCTTGCCCTTCAGCTCGACGCCGACCACGTCCGGCGTGAGGAAATACACGGGCTGGCCGAGCATGCCCGCTTCGGCTTCAATGCCGCCCACGCCCCAGCCGACGACGCCGATGCCGTTGATCATCGTCGTGTGGCTGTCGGTGCCGACGAGCGTGTCGGGGTAGTACACCGCTTCGCCGTTGGCGGCCTTCTTGTGCACGCCGCGCGCGAGGTACTCGAGGTTCACCTGGTGAACGATGCCGACGCCCGGCGGCACGACCTTGAACGTGTCGAACGCCTGCATGCCCCACTTCATGAACTGGTAGCGCTCGTTGTTGCGCTGGAATTCCAGCTTCATGTTGAGGTCGAGCGCGTCGCTCTGACGGAAGTAATCGATCTGCACCGAGTGATCGACGACGAGATCGACGGGCACGAGCGGCTCGATCGATTTCGGATTCTTGCCCGCGCGCTTGGCGACGCCGCGCATTGCAGCGATGTCGGCGAGCAGCGGCACGCCGGTGAAGTCCTGCAACACGACGCGCGCCACGACGAACGGAATCTCGTCGACACGCGCGGCCGTCGGCTTCCAGTTCGTGAGTTGCGCGATGTGCTCTTCGGAGATCTTCTTGCCGTCGTAGTTGCGCAGAACGGATTCGAGTACGAGACGGATCGAAACCGGCAGGCGCTCGATCTTGACGTTCAAAGCCTTGCCGAGTTGCGGCAGCGAGTAGAACTTGCCTTTGCCGGCACCGCTATCGAATTCCTTTAGCGTATTGTGGAGATTATGGGCCATGGTTTTTCCTAGGTTTGGTGCGAGGAAATGACGTTGTTACGTTTTGTGTGCCTTGAACCGAGCGTTGGTTAAATCACATACAGATCGACGTATTCGTTGACCGGCATTGCTTCGAGCTTTGCCTGATCGAGAGACACATCGAGGATTGCCTGCTGCTGCTTCGCGGGAAAACGCCGCGCGAGGTTCGTCTTGAACTTCTCGACGAGCAGCGGGATGCCTTCGGAACGACGGCGCTTGTGGCCGATCGGGTACTCGACGATCACCTCGTCGAGCGTCGTGCCGTCGTCGAACTCGATCGCGAGCGCATTGGCGATCGAACGTTTATCGGGATCATGATAGTCGGCCGTGAAGCGCGGATCTTCCACGCAAACCATTTTTGCGCGCAAAGCATCAATGCGCGGGTCGGCCGCGACCGCATCTTCGTAATCGGCCGCGGTGAGGCGCCCGAAGATCAACGGCACGGCCACCATGTACTGAATGCAGTGATCGCGATCGGCCGGATTGGCGAGCGGGCCTGTTTTGTCGATGATGCGAATCGCCGCTTCGTGCGTGCGGATCGTGATTTCGGCGATGTCGTCGATCGAGCGGCCCAGCGCCTGAAGCTTGGCGTGCAGCGTCATGGCGGCTTCCGCCGCCGTTTGCGCGTGGAATTCGGCCGGAAACGAAATTTTGAAGAGCACGTTTTCCATCACATACGAGCCGTAGGGGCGTTGGAACTTGAATGCGTTGCCCTTAAAGAGTACGTCGTAAAAGCCCCAGGTCTTGGCCGTGAGCACCGACGGGTAGCCCATTTCACCCGTCTTCGCGATGAGTGCGAGGCGCACCGCGCGCGACGTGGCATCGCCGGCGGCCCACGATTTGCGCGAGCCCGTATTGGGCGCGTGGCGGTACGTGCGCAGCGAATGGCCGTCGACAAACGCGAGCGATACGGCGTTGATCAGTTCGTCGCGCGTCAAGCCGAGCATCTGGCCCACCACGGCCGTCGATGCGAGCTTGACAAGCAACACGTGATCGAGCCCCACTCGATTGAACGAGTTCTCGAGCGCGATCACGCCTTGAATTTCATGTGCCTTCACCATTGCGACGAGCACGTCTTTCATCGCGAGCGGCTTCTTGCCGGCGGCAACCGCGTTGCGCGAAAGCCAGTCGGCGGTGGCGAGGACACCGCCCAGGTTGTCCGACGGATGACCCCACTCGGCGGCGAGCCACGTGTCGTTGAAGTCGAGCCAGCGGATCATCGTGCCGATGTTGAAGGCCGCCTGCATGGGGTCGAGCTGGAACTGTGTGCCCGGGACCTTCGCGCCGTGCGGCACGATGGTGCCGGGCACGATCGGCCCCAGGAGCTTCGTGCAGGCGGGGTAGGAGAGCGCCTCGAGTCCGCAACCGAGCGTGTCGATCAGGCAGTTGCGCGCGGTGTCGAGCGCAAGCGCACTGTCGATCCTGTAACCAAGAACATAGTCGACGATATCGACGAGCACTTGGTCGGCAGGGGGGCGGACGCTGGGGTTGGGGGCGGACATCGGTTTGCTCTCTTCAGGCAAGAACGATCAGTTGCTGCTCTTTTGCAATACGCTCGACTGCGTCTGCGCCGGTGCGCCTTGCGCCATCTCGGCCGTCTTGCACTCGTCGGCAAGGCGCGAGCTGTCGTGATCGGAGAACAGCATCGCCTTCGTCGGGATCACAACGAGATCGAGGCCCGTCGCCGCGTCGTGGAAGCGGTCGGCGCCCGTCGTCGTCGATTCGCGCGGCAGGTTGTAGTTCTTGTTGGCCCAGTGCACGGTGACGATCTGATCGCGTTTCATATCACCTTTCAGATCGAAAGAAAGACCTTCGTTGCAGGCCCATTTCACCGAACCTTCGGGCGCGGCCTCGACCTTCGCTTCCGTCTTCCCCGACTTGCGCTTGACGAGACGATGCTTCGGCGCCGGCGCTTTCGCCTTGGCAGTGGCGGGGGCCGGGCTGCTCGATTGGGCGAGTGCGTCGGTGGCGGAGACGAGCATCGTGGCGGAAAGCGTGGCGGCGAGGGTGGCGATCAACAATTTCTTCATGGGGATCAGAACCTTTTCGAGTGACAGTACAACAGTGAGACAGTGAGCTTGAACCGAGGCGCGGAGTGCGCCGCCGGCCGTGCTGTGCGCGAGGGGATCGCGCGGCAGCGGTCGCTATTTTCTCCTATTTACCGGCACAAACTTCATATTTTCAGGCCCGGTGTAATTCGCGCTCGGGCGGATGATCTTGTTGTCGATGCGCTGCTCGATGATGTGCGCGCTCCAGCCGGCGGTGCGCGAGATCACGAACAGCGGCGTGAACATCGCCGTGGGCACACCCATCATGTGATACGAGACGGCGCTGAACCAGTCGAGGTTCGGGAACATCTTCTTCGCCTCCCACATCACCGTCTCGAGCCGCTCGGCGATGTCGAACAGCTTCATGTCGCCCGCGTCCTTCGACAGTTTTCGCGCGACTTCCTTGATGACCTTGTTGCGCGGGTCCGAGATCGTGTAGACCGGGTGCCCGAAGCCGATCACCACTTCCTTCGCCTCGACGCGGCGGCGGATGTCGGCTTCAGCCTCATCGGGCGTCGCATAGCGCGACTGGATTTCGAACGCGGCTTCGTTCGCGCCGCCGTGCTTGGGCCCGCGCAGCGCGCCGATCGCGCCGGTGATGGCCGAGTAGATGTCCGAGCCCGTGCCGGCGATCACGCGGCCGGTGAAGGTCGACGCGTTGAACTCGTGCTCGGCGTAGAGGTTGAGCGACGTGTGCATCGCCTCGACCCACGCTTTGGAGGGCGCCTTACCGTGCAGCAGATGCAGGAAGTGCCCGCCGATCGAATCGTCGTCGGTTTCCACTTCGATGCGCCGGCCG
>DASZGN010000149.1:0-7788 GCA_035938775.1 Trinickia sp. | reverse complement strand
AGACGAGCTTACGGTTTTCGGTCGTGAGCGGCGAGGAGTCTCGCGTGCGCCTCCGGGAAAGCCATGTGTTCGCAGCCCTGCCTCGCGTATGCGGAACTTGCATCGCGCATGCCGGACGTACAGCCACCGGCGCGCCCATTCCTTGGTGCTTGCGCGGCACGGAAGTGCGAACGGTGCGAGCGCAACGACTGGCGGCGCAAGTACGAGTGACCCGGGAGCGGCGGCGCCGGAGCGGCCGGCTTGCCTTCGCCGCCGGGGCGGAATATCAATCGAAGGAGTAGCGAACGTGTCACGAAGCGTCTTACAAAACGCGTCACCCGCCTGCCGAGCGGCGGCGCGCCGCTGCGTGTTCCTGATCGGCGACGTGCAATGACGATGACCGCTTCCTCCCTCTGGGACTGGCTGTTGATCCTGCTCTGCTGCGTGGCGACGGGCTACGGGCTCGTGGCCTCGCTCGCGATGCCGGCCGCGCGCAAGCCCGCGCGGCGCGCGTTGGCAGCCGCTGCAAGCCGCGCGCCGGCAACGCGCTTTGCCGCTCCGGTGAGCGTGCTCAAGCCGCTTTGCGGCGCCGAGCCGCGTCTCTTCGAGAACCTCGCGACGTTTTGCGAGCAGGACTATCCCGCCTATCAGCTGCTCTTCGGCGTGTCCTCGCCCAGCGATCCGGCGATTGCCGTCGTGCGGCGCCTCGAGGCCGCCTATCCCGACCGCGACATCGCGCTCGTCGTCGATCCGCTCGTGCACGGCCAGAACCTGAAGGTGAGCAACCTCATCAATCTCGCCGCGCATGCGAAGCACGAGCTCATCGTCATCGCCGACAGCGATATCGCTGTCGAACCCGATTACCTTCACGGTGTAACGGCGCCGCTCGCCGATCCTGACGTGGGCATCGTTACGTGCCTGTACCACGCGAAGAGTGTCGGCGGCTTCTGGACCCGCATCGGCGCGCAGTTCATCAACGAATGGTTCGCGCCGTCGGTGCGCATCGCGCATGCGGGCGGCTCGCGCAGCTTCGGCTTTGGGGCGACGCTCGCGCTGCGCGCCTCGACGCTCGCTGCGGCAGGCGGCTTTCATGCGCTCAAGGATTGCCTCGCCGACGATTACTGGCTCGCCGAGCACACGCGCCAGCTCGGCCTGACGACGGTGCTCTCGGAGGTCGTCGTCGCAACCGACGTGATCGAGCCCGACTTCTCCACGCTCTGGCTGCGCGAGACGCGGTGGCTGCGCACGATCCGTTCGATCAATCCGCTCGGCTTCGCGTTCCTGTTCATCACGTTCACGTCGCCCTGGCTCTTCGCCGGTGCGCTGCTTGCGCACGGCGTCGATGTGTTCGCCCCGACGTTGCGCGACTCGGTGCTGGTCGGCTCGACGGCCCTGGGCTTGATCGCCCGCATCGGCTTGCACGCTCGCGGCTCGCGCGATGCGCTCACTTTCTGGCGCGATCTGCCGCTCGTGCCGCTGCGCGATGCGCTTCTCGCGCTGCAGTGGCTTGTCGCGGCGTTCGGCTCGCACGTCGTATGGCGCGGCGCGCGCATGCCCGTCGTCGCGCGGGTCGCCGAGGGGTCCGACGGCCCCTGAACATACGAATCAAACGAATTCTTCCCATTCAACATCAGCATCCACGCAGTTTGTCGGAGCAATCATGAAAACGCTGTTCTTGCAGGCCCCGTCTTATGACGGCTTCGATGGCGGAGCCGGTTCGCGCTACCAGGCGAAGCGCGAAATCCGCTCGTTCTGGTATCCGACATGGCTCGCGCAGCCCGCGGCGCTCGTGCCTGACAGCCGCGTGCTCGACGCGCCGGCCGACGGCATGTCGGTCGCCGAAGCGCTCGACATCGCCGCGCAATACGACCTCGTGATCATCCACACGAGCACCCCGTCGTTCCCGACCGATGCGCTCTTCGCGCAAGACGTGAAAAAGCGCAAACCGTCGGTGCTCGTCGGCATGGTGGGCGCGAAAGTCGCCGTCGATCCGCACAACTCGCTCACGGCGACCGAGGCGATCGATTTCGTCTGCCGCGAGGAGTTCGACTTCACGTGCAAGGAAATCGCCGAAGGCAAGCCGTTCGCGGAAATCAAGGGTCTGTCGTACCGTGCGGCGGACGGCTCGATCGAGCACAACGAAGCGCGCCCGATCCTCGAGAACATGGATGAGCTGCCCTTCGTCGCGCCGGTGTACAAGCGCGACTTGAAGATCGACAACTACTTCATCGGCTATTTGAACTACCCGTACGTGTCGATCTACACGGGCCGCGGCTGCCGCTCGAAGTGCACGTTCTGCCTGTGGCCGCAGACGGTGGGCGGCCATCGCTACCGCACGCGCTCGGTGGAGAACGTGCTCGAGGAAGTGAAGTGGATTCGCGACAACATGCCTGAAGTCAAGGAGATCATGTTCGACGACGACACCTTCACCGACTTCAAGCCGCGCGTCGAGGAAATCGCGCGCGGGCTCGGCAAGCTTGGCATCACGTGGTCGTGCAACGCGAAGGCGAACGTGCCGTATTCCACGCTGAAGATCATGAAGGAAAACGGGCTGCGTCTCTTGCTCGTCGGCTACGAGTCGGGCGACGACCAGATTCTGCTGAACATCAAGAAGGGCCTGCGCACCGATATCGCACGCCGCTTCAACGAAGACTGCAGGAAGCTCGGCATCAAGATCCACGGCACCTTCATCCTCGGCTTGCCCGGCGAGACGAAGGACACGATCCGCAAGACGATCGAGTACGCGAAGGAAATCAATCCGCACACGATTCAAGTCTCGCTCGCCGCGCCTTATCCGGGCACGACGCTCTACAAGCAGGCCGTCGAAAACGGCTGGCTCGAAGAGAACAAGGTGATCAACCTCGTCAGCAAGGAAGGCGTGCAGCTGGCCGCGATCGGCTACCCGCATCTTTCGCGCGACGAGATCTATCATCACCTCGAGAAGTTTTACAAAGAGTTTTACTTCCGGCCCTCGAAGATCTGGGAAATCCTGCGCGAGATGCTGACGAGCTGGGACATGATGAAGCGGCGTCTGCGCGAAGGCGTCGAGTTCTTCCGTTTCCTGCGCGCGCACGAGGCTTAAAGCAAGTGGGGTCGTCGGCGGCTTCCCGCGCGCTCATTGTCACCGCCGACGATTTCGGCTTGCACCCACGCGTGAATGCGGCCGTCGAGCGCGCGCATCGCGATGGCGTGCTCACAGCCGCAAGCCTGATGGTGAGCGCGCCCGCCGCACTGGACGCGGTTGAACGCGCGCGCCGGTTGCCGACGCTGCGCGTCGGCCTGCATCTCGTACTCGCCGACGGCGCATCGACGCTGCCTGCTGTCATGATTCCCGCGCTCGTCGGGCCCGACGGTCGCTTCGGCGACGCGATGGTGCGCGACGGCTTTCGTTTCTTCTTTCTTCCTTCGGTGCGCCGCGCGCTCGCGCGCGAGATTCGCGCGCAGTTCGACGCGTTCGCGGCGACAGGGCTGTCGCTCGATCACGTCAACGCGCACAAGCACTTCCATCTGCACCCGACGGTGCTTTCGCTCGTGCTTTCGATCGGTCGCGAATACGGTCTGCGCGCGGTGCGCCTCCCGTTCGAGGCCGACGCGCCCTGGTGGCTTACGCCATGGATATCCCTGATGCGCGCAAGACTTGCGCGCGCGGGCATCGCGTATAACGATTATGTAGTGGGCATCGCGCATACCGGCGGCATGGACGAAGCTGTGCTGCTCGAGGCGCTCTCCGATCTGCCGGACGGCGTTGGCGAAATCTATTGCCATCCGGCCGAGCGAGGCGACGCACCGCTCACACCCTCCATGCACGAATACCGTCACGGCGACGAGCTCGATGCGCTCATTTCGCCACGCGTGGCCGCGGCAATGGCGGCGGCGGGCGTCGTCACCGGCGGCTTTGTCGACGTGTGCGGCACGCCCGTTGCGAATCATCGGGAAGACGCCGCGCGAGGGGACGCACGGATATGACGAAATGGCTGAAATGGGCAGGATGGCCCATCGGCATCGGAATCCTGATCGCGCTGGTGGTGCATAACGGCGCGGCTGACGTGGCGCATGTCATCGGCCAGGCCGGTTTTGCGCTGCTCTGGCTCGTGCCGTTTCATGCGCTGCCGCTGTTGCTCGACGCCTACGCGTGGCGTGTGCTGCTGCGGGCTCGCGCGCCGCTCGCCTTTCTGTGGTGGGTCGCGACCGTGCGCGAGGCGGTGAGCAGACTTTTGCCTGCCGTGGGGGTGGGTGGCGAGATCGTCGGCATCCGGCTGGCACGCTGGCGCATGGACGATGCGAGCCGCGTGAGCGCGTCGGTGATCGTCGAGGTGCTGGTCACGATCGCGGTTCAATACGCTTTCTCGGCCCTTGGCGTCGTGCTGATTCTCGCGTCGACGGACGGTGGCCACGCGAAGACGATCGGTCTTGCGCTGCTGCTTTCGCTGCCGTTGCCGATCGTCGCCGTGGCGCTATTGCGGCGCGGCGGTGTGTTCCATGCGATCGAGCGGTTCGCGGCGCGCGCGTTGGGGAGCGAACACCGGCTGCTGCAAGGCATCGACGGCAAAAGGCTCGATGCCGAGATCGACGCATTGATGTGCCGCACCGGCGTTCTGTTCCGCGCTTTCGTCTGGCAATTCGCGGGCTATCTGTTGGGCGCGCTCGAGACGTACTGGGCGCTCGCGCTGCTCGGGCATCCGGTATCGGCGGGCGGCGCCGTGGCCATCGAGGCGCTCACGCAGGCCGTGCGCCACGCCGCGTTCATGGTGCCGGCGGGCCTCGGCGTGCAGGAAGCGGCGGTCGTGCTGCTCGCGCAAATCTTCGGTGTCAATCACGAAGTCGCGCTTTCGCTCGCGCTCGTGAAACGGATGCGCGAAGTCATCTTCGGCTGCATCGCGCTCGCTTCGTGGCAGCTTGCCGAGCTTGTTCGCACGCCGCGGCAGGTGGACGCGCACCTTGCCGTGCGTGAGCCGGCACCGGGGCGGCAGCCGGCGGTTCTTCCGTCGAGCGCACATTCGGGCGCCAGTCACTCGGGCAAGAAGCACGACGAGCAAGAGCGCGACGCCGATCTCGTGCGATAACGCTGCCGTGTTCGTGAAAGGCTTCGTAAGCAGCGCGGCAGGTTCGGTGTAAACACGCTCTGGCTTACGGCCGCGAGAACGTCTACATTTAAGGCTCCGGACGCAGCAGAGTCGTCGAGCCAGACGACGCTGCGCGGTGTGGGCTACGGGGGCGAGAGAATCGCGGGGCGCGAGCCTTGAGCGGTTTTCCGCGAAGCCAAGGACACTGCGCAATTACCAATGTCGATCGGCCGAGTGTCCGGCCTGTTTCGCCGACGCAACGTTCGCGTCGCGCGCCACCATAGTTGCCGGCCGTTCACTTCGGGTGACGGCCGGTTCTGTTTTTGGGGCCAGCTCTTTGCGTAAGTCGGCAAGGGTTCAGCACGGCCCAAGCTTGTGCGTCAAGCGCCGGGCTTTCCTCCATCAGGACAGGACCGCTCGGTCGAAGCCTGGGCGTTGAGCAAACCGGCCGTTCCCGACCACTCGTCAAATATCGAAAAAGCGACGCGAAATTTGGGCGTTTCGCTACATCGGTCGACGCCAGGGCATGGCGCCGCATCTGTCGCAGCGGCCATGCGAAGCGCGAGGCGCCTCCATTCCACGTCCGTGGTGCAGCGCAGCAATCCAACGGCCTTCAGTTTGAAAAACCGAGTTCGCTTGCGACTATGCGCGCCAGGCGTTCATCCCGGTCCGGATTCGCGCGGCAAGACGCGACGCAGGGCCCCAAGTGGTACGGCACAGGCGCCAGTTCCGCCATCGCCGCAGAAAATGACCCTATAACGGAGACACCCGTGTTCCTTTATGGCTTCGGCCCGATTCTTCTCGCCGGCACGCTCAAGACGATCGAGCTGTCGGTGCTGTCGCTTGCGGTGTCGGTGCTGCTCGGTTTGATCGGTGCGGTCGCGAAGCTCTCGCGCAATCGCGTCGTGGCCGGCGCGGCGACCGCCTATACGACGCTGATCCGCTCGGTGCCCGATCTCGTGCTGATGCTGCTGCTCTTTTACAGCATCCAGATCGCGGTGAACCAGCTGACCGACGCGATCGGCATCGACCAAATCGACATCGACCCGTTCGTGGCCGGCGTGCTCACGCTGGGCTTCATCTACGGCGCGTACTTCACCGAGACGTTTCGCGGCGCGTTTCTCTCCGTGCCGCGCGGCCAGCTCGAGGCGGGCATCGCCTACGGCATGAGCGGCTCGCGCGTGTTCGGCCGCA
Organism: Trinickia sp.; assembly: GCA_035938775.1. Classification (GTDB taxonomy): domain Bacteria; phylum Pseudomonadota; class Gammaproteobacteria; order Burkholderiales; family Burkholderiaceae; genus Trinickia. The sequence goes on along the minus strand of DASZGN010000149.1, from coordinate 1,552 downwards.
TCCTGTTTCCGCAGATGATGCGCTTCGCGCTGCCCGGCATCGGCAACAACTGGCAGGTGCTCGTGAAGGCGACGGCGCTCGTATCGATCATCGGCCTGGCTGATGTCGTCAAGGCCGCGCAGGACGCCGGCAAGAGCACCTTCAACATGTTCTTCTTCATCCTCGTCGCGGCGCTCATCTATCTCGCGATCACGACCGTGTCGAACGTCGTGCTCATGTGGCTCGACAAGCGCTATTCCATCGGTGTGAGGCACGCAGACCTATGATCGAGATCCTTTCGCAATTCGGGCGCGCGTTCCTCTATTGGGACGGGCAGAACATCTCGGGCCTCGCGATGACGCTGTGGCTGCTCGTAGCCTCGCTCGTCATCGGCTTCGTCATGGCCGTGCCGCTCGCGGTGGCACGCGTGTCGAAGAACCGCTGGCTTTCCATACCGGTGCGGTGCTACACCTACATCTTTCGCGGCACGCCGCTCTACGTGCAGCTGCTCCTGATCTACAGCGGCGTCTACAGCCTTGAATTCGTGCGCGGTCACGCGCTCTTGGACGAGTTCTTCCGAAGCGGGCTGCATTGCGCGATTCTCGCGTTCGGGCTCAATACGGCCGCCTACACGACCGAAATCTTCGCGGGCGCGATCCGCTCGATCGCCCATGGCGAAGTCGAAGCGGCGCGTGCCTACGGGATGTCGCAGTTCACCCTGTATCGCCGCGTTATCCTGCCCTCGGCATTGCGGCGGGCGCTGCCGTTGTACAGTAACGAGGTCATCCTGATGCTGCACGCGACGACTGTCGCATTCACGGCTACCGTGCCCGACGTGCTCAAGGTCGCCCGCGACGCCAACTCGGCCACCTACATGTCGTTCGAAGCGTTCGGCCTCGCCGCGCTGATCTATCTTGCTGTATCGTTCGCACTCGTCGCGGCGTTCCGGCGGGCCGAACGGCACTGGCTCGCTTATCTGGCCGTAGGCCGCCACTGATCAGGGTCACCCTAGGGAGAGCATGGTGCTCCAGCAGACTTCTCAATCCGCTACCGCGAAGCTCGCGGCGATCGACATCCACAAGCGCTACGGCGACAACGAGGTGTTAAAGGGCGTCACGCTGACGGCGAAGGCGGGCGACGTCATCAGCATCATCGGCGCCAGCGGCTCGGGCAAGAGCACGTTCTTGCGCTGCATCAACTTTCTCGAGCGGCCGAACGCGGGACAGATCGTGATCGATGGCGAACAAGTGCGCACGAAGGCCGATCGCAAGGGCGAGCTCGAAGTCGCCGATCACAAGCAACTGCAGCGCATTCGCACGAAGCTCGCGATGGTGTTCCAGCACTTCAACCTGTGGGCGCACATGAACGTGATCGAGAACGTGACCGAAGCGCCGCGCCACGTGCTCGGCCTGCCGCGCCGCGAAGCCGAAGAGCGCGCGCGCATGTACCTCGAGAAGGTGGGCCTCGCTCCGCGCCTCGAAAAGCAGTACCCGTCGCATCTGTCGGGCGGGCAGCAGCAGCGCGTGGCGATCGCCCGCGCACTTGCGATGAACCCCGATGTGATGCTCTTCGA
>DASZGN010000148.1:0-10159 GCA_035938775.1 Trinickia sp. | reverse complement strand
GCTGCCCGCTTCGTTCGTCATGAAGGCGAACCATGGATGCGGGTTCGTCAAAGTGGTTCGAAACAAGTCGACGACCTCATTTGCCGAATTGAGTCGGCTCGCAACAAAATGGCTGGCCACGGATTTTTATCGCGCCTCGCGCGAACGGCACTATCGGCCTATCGAGCGGCGCATCTACTTTGAAAAGTTGCTGCTCGATCAGGCCGGCAATATCCCGGCGGATTTCAAAATGAACGTGTTCGAACAGCGCGCGGGCAGCCCGATCATATACACGGGCGTGGTTTCCGATCGCTTCGGCAATATCAAGGGCGACTTCTACGACGCGCAGTGGAATCGGCTGGACCTGAGCTTGGGCGACTATCGGGGCAGTACGGCCGCTTTTCCGAGGCCACCGCATTGGGAAGAGATGCTTCGCGTTGCCACGCTGCTCGCGCAAGACCTCGGCTATGTACGTGTGGATCTTTACGCGCCGGACGACGAGATATTGTTCGGAGAGCTGACTTTTACACCTGGCGCCGGCGTGTTTCCGTTTTTTCCAGACCGCTACGATTCTGAGTGGGGGCATCTTTTGATGGGGGTGAAAGAAACGGCTTCGATGAATGCGATGATCGACATGCCTGCACCTTCGGGTAGAAAAAGGACACAACGATGAGGTTCAACGATTCTTTGGCGAGCAGGTCGCTGCTGGAAATCGAGCGTTCGTTATGTCTTTCCTCCGAAATCGAAACGGTTTCCGACGAGGAACTTCGCTCGGTATTCGAGGCCGGGTTCGCGTGGATCGAGCGGTTCATCATGCAGCCGCATCCCGGTCTGGGACGCAAGGGGGCGGTCTGCCCGTTCGCGCACCCCGCTCATGAAGCGCGGTCCATGTACTTTTGCGCATTGGACGCCCGTGAGATGCGTTTTGACGTGTTCATCGAGGTCATGATGCGCTTGCCGGCGCTCTTTGAGCGATTGGCCGCCGGGATGGCGGGGCGCTCGGGTCTCTTGTCCTTATGCGTCTTTCCGGTTCATCTGCGCTCGGAGTCGTATTACAAGTTCATCGACTGCGCCCACGCGATGCTGAAGCCGTTCTATATGAACACCGGATTGATGCTGGGCGAATTTCATCCGCTAAGCGCCGTGCGCGGCGCGCGTTCGGATCTGATTTTTCCCATGCGCGCCGATGTGCCGATATTCGTCATTCGATCGATCGCGGTACACGATATTTTGTTCATCGACCGGGATTCGGAACCGGCGGCCCTGCGTATTCACGAGCTCGAATGCTATCTGCACGGGACAAGCACGCTATTGCCGCTCAGCGAGGTGGCGCGCGTCAAAGAGCGTATCGATAGACTCAAGTCTCAATTGATTGCAGATGAGGATGAACGAAGTGTCATGCAAATGATTTCCGTGTAGCGGTGCATCTGCTACTGCATTGCCACATGCGTCGGGCTATGGCATAGTCGCCGCATGCTTTCCCCGCACACTTCCCCTCTCGTCCTCAAGCATCTCTGGTGGCGCTCCTGACGGAGCGGCATCGTCACGTTTTAATCACGACCATGTCCGCCGCAGCCGGCTGATATGGCGACTTTGTGATTTCGCATGCCCTGCGGCGTTCTTACTTCAAGGAGAAAACGCCGTGCATGGAAATCGATCATCTATTGCGCCCGCGCGCGCCACTGTGCTCACCGGCGACCGCCCGACTGGCGCGCTTCATCTCGGCCACTATGTCGGATCGCTCAAAACGCGTCTCGCGCTGCAACAGACGCATCGGCAGTTCGTGCTGATCGCCGACATGCAAGCGTTGACGGATAACGCGCACGACCCGGGCAAGGTGTGTCGCAATGTGCTCGAGGTCGCGCTCGATTATCTGGCCGTCGGCATCGATCCCGCCAAGAGCACGATCGCCGTTCAGTCGGGTTTGCCTGCGCTCGCCGAGCTTTCGCTGCTCTATCTGAACTTCGTGACGCTCGCGCGCCTCGAGCGCAATCCGACAATCAAGGAGGAGATTCAGTTGCGCGGGTTCGGCCGGGACATCCCCGCCGGCTTTCTCTGCTATCCGGTCGCGCAGGCAGCCGACATCACCGCTTTCAAAGCTGGCGTAGTGCCGGTTGGCGAGGATCAGGCGCCGCTCATCGAGCAGACCAACGAGATCGTGCGGCGCATCAACCGGCAAGCCGGGGCGCCGATCCTGCCGCTCGCTCAAGCACTCGTTCCGCCGATGGGGCGCCTGCCAGGCGTCGACGGCAAAGCGAAAATGAGCAAATCGCAAGGCAATGCGATCGCCCTCTCGTCGACCCCCGATGCGATACGCGATGCCGTCAGGCACATGTACACCGACCCGGCTCATTTGCGGGTGTCGGACCCGGGTACGGTCGAAGGCAACGTCGTGTTCACGTATCTCGATGCGTTCGACGACGAACGCGATGAAGTGGAACGTCTTAAGGCTGCCTATCGCGCGGGCGGGCTTGCGGACATGACGGTGAAGCGCCGGCTCGAGGACTTGCTGCAAGCGCTGATCGCGCCGATTCGCGAGCGTCGCGCGCAACTCGCGCGCGAGCCCGGCCACGTTCTCGATGTGCTCAAGAAAGGCACCGACTGCGCGAGGGAAGTCACCGAGCGCACGCTGGACGAGATACGCGCCGCGCTAGGCCTTTTCTCGCTGGCGCGGGCGTATCAGGGCTTGAGCGAATCGGGCATGGGATCCAGGGTCCCGTGCCCGTAGGCCCGTAGGTCGGCGTGAGCCGCACGCTTTTTCGGGCCGCAGGTTGAGCTTCGCGCGCACGCGTGACATTTTTGCATATGGACCGTGCGCGCTTACTCGTCAACGCGGCGTTGGTTTAGCACACTGCGGGTTTCGATCGAAAAGCCTGTAATAGGGCCCGTTTCCGAATGCCAGGCTCGATTATCTGAACTTGCCGCTTCGACGTCGGCAATCGCTGCCAGCGAAACCGCCACGGCCGCCGAAATGGCCGTATACCAGATTCGTTGCATTGGGAGATTTTCTGCCATAAGGCGCACGAAAGGGTCATTTCTTCAGCCAGCCATGCCGGTACATGCAGGTGTCGAAGACGTGATCGCGCGCAGGCTCGTTCATGTCGACCGAACTGTATTCCGGCGGCACGTACTGGCTAGGCGTGTCCTCGCATTCAACATAACGGTTGTTTCTGTCGCGGCTCTTTATGCATGAATGCGTTGCGGGCGCGACATAGTCTCCGCCAGTTTGCACCGTTTGAAAGTTCGGCTGCACGTTCGTATAGGCCACGGCATTGCATTCCGCCATGGCTGCATCGCGTTGATCGGGCGTGGCGCCCGGCTTGTCCCAATAGACGCATGCCGAAAGTAGCACGCCCGCGGCGAATGCCGGAGCGAACGCGAAAAACGTTCGTATTTCCATCATCGCTCCTGTTTTCCCAAGATATGAATATTAAGTGAGAATGCAATGCGGTCGTCGCTATTTTAATCAGTGCAATAAAAATCAAACAATTCGTACAATTTAAAAGTAGATTCAAGACGAAAATTCGGATGTAGTCAATGCGGTGTGCGAGTCGGTTTTTCTACGAGCGAAGCCATTGAGTCGCTGCTACGAGTTTTAACCATTATTTGCAATTTGAATCTCAATTATTGGCACTCTCTTCCGTCGAATTGGAAACAGCGCTTTGCCCGCGCACTGAGTACACCTATTGCGTGGGTACTATCAAAATAGGCAGGTTCGCTCCGTCTTTCGCGCTGATAGATTCGCGGGCGAGCGAAAAAAGGAATCGATCGATGAAATACGCCACCCGGATTGCTGCGGGGCTCGGCTGCGCGCTGGTCGCCGGGACGACAGCGTTCGGCGCGGCAAGCGCGTCGCCGCTTGCGGCTGCGCGCCCCGTCGCGACGGTCAACGGCATCCCCATCGCGCAGGCGTCGCTCGATGCCGCGCTCGCGGCTTCGGGACAGTGCGACTCGCCCGCGCTGCGGCGCGAGCTCAAGCTGAGGCTCATCGCGCGGGAAGTGCTACGGCAAGCGGCGATGAGGACGCAACTGGCAGCCTCAGCCTCAGCCTCAGCCTCCGGTGAAGGCGGGAAGGCGCTCGACGCATCGGCCGAGCCCGCCGAATACCCGGCGCGCGAGGCGCAGCGGATCGCCGTCTACCTGCGCGCGGCCGTTCACCCGACGGCGGTGACCGATGTCGAGGTCCACCGACGCTATTCCGCGCTAGCTCGCGCGCGCGCCGCGCGTTCGTCCGCGGCGCGCGTCGAACTTCCGACCTTCGGGGCGATTGCCGGCTCGCTTCGCGAGCGCCTCGAAGCCGAGCGTTTCGACGAGGCGGTGCACCGGCTCGCCGTGCAGCTGACCAATGAGGCGAACATCGACCCGTAAGGCGGTGAGCGCCTTCAGAGCGCCCCGTCACAGGTCATCGGCTCGTTTCATGGAACGCACAAATAATTATGAGTTCCACATCACACGCCCCTGACGCTTTTCTTACGTAGAATGGTTCTTGCACAGGCTAGCAGTGCACCGCAATGCGGCCAGACGCCATGTGCGCCCCCGAAGCGTTTTGCCTCGCAGCGGGCTTGCCGCTGCCGAAGTGCTGTCACTCGCGTGGATGCTCATCGAAACCGAAAGGCTGACCTTGAGGCTCACCATGAACACGACACACATGAACGCGGTCGGCGAGCCGCCGAAGCTCGTCCGCCGCGTCACAGGCTGGTACGCGAATTTTCTTGTGGCTGCATTCGCGCTCTTGCCGGCATACCTGATTGCCTATCTCTACTTTTTCCAGGATCCGCATCTCGTCTTCGAAAATCACACCTTCCACGTCGTGGCCATCGCGGCGGCGACGCTCGAGGGGCTTTTCGTCAGCTACGTGACGTGGCAGTGCTATCGGCTGTCCGGCGAGCCGATCCTGCGCTGGCTCACGCTGGGCTTTGCCGCCTTCGTCGTGGTCTACGCGCCGCACGGCGCTTTCACGCCGATGGCGCATCACAACATATGGCTGTTTCTGCTGTATGGCCCGGCCTCGCGCCTCGCGATGGCGATTCTGCTTTTCATCGGCTTGCTCTCGTACGGGGCGGCTGCCGACGCGGCGGAGCGGCGCGCCGATCGATGGATGTGGGGCATGTGGTTCATCGTCTTCGTCGTCATCGATTTGCTCGTCGCCGTGCTCGCGAACTCGGAGGTCGCGGGTGCGCCCGTCGTGCGGCTGTCGATGGAAGGCGCCGCGCTCATCGTATCGCTCGCGAATGTGGCGTGTCTTCTCGCGCGCAGGATCCGGTCGCCGTTGATGCAGATATTCGGCATCTCGGTGACGGCGTTCGCGCTGTCCTCGCTCGCGTTCATTCTCGGCCGGCCGTGGAATCACATGTGGTGGCTCGCTCATGCGGTTTTCGCCGGGGGCTTTTTCCTGCTGAGCTACGGCATCGTGCAGGCGTTTCATACGACTCGCTCGTTTTCAACCATCTACAGCCAGGAGGAACTGATGGCCCGGCTGCGCGAGTCGATGAAGCACACTGAAGGCGCGTTGCAGGAGCTGCAGCGTACCAACCAGAAGCTCGAGCAACTTGCCGCCATCGATCCGCTTACGGGCGCGATCAACCGACGCACCTTCATCGAGCGCGTGGAAGTCGAAGTCGATCGTGCCAAGCGCGGTGGCGCGCCGTTTGCGCTGCTCGCGATCGACCTCGACAACTTCAAGCGCATCAATGAGCGCTTCGGATATTTGGCCGGCGACAGCGTGCTCAGGAACGTCGTCGAAACATGTTTGGAGGCGATTCGCCCTTATGACGGCGTCGCCCGCGTGGGCGGTGAGGAGTTCATGGTCGTGCTGCCGCAGGCCGCGCTCGATGTCGCGCTGATGCTCGGCGAGCGCATACGCGCTTCGATCCAGGGAACGTTCTTCGAAGCCGGCGGCGACCGCTTTACGGTGACGGTCAGCATCGGCATTGCGCAATATGGGCCGGATGGGCATACGAGCGATGCGATCCTGCGCGCGGTCGACGAGCGGCTCTTACGCGCCAAGAATCATGGGCGCAATTGCGTGATTGCCGTTTAGCGCTTGCGGTGCTGGGCCCAACGCGGTGAGTGCGGGGCGGTGCGTCAACCGCGGCGCGGCGCGAAGGCGCACATGACGAGCGGCACGCTGACGAGCGCCGCGCTGGCGAAGAACGTGGCCGGGGCGCCGAAGTGGTCCCAAAGCCATCCCGCGAGCACGCTCGCGAGAATGATCGCGACGCCAAACGCCAGATAGAAAGCGCCGAACGCGGTGCCGCGCAGTGCTTCTGGCGACACATCGGCCACCATGGCCGCGAAGATGCCTTGCGTGAAGCCCATGTGCAGGCCCCACAACGTGGCGCCGCAGAACACGAGCCACGTCGACGCGTGCATGCCGAGCACGAGATCCGACGCAATCAGCAAGAGGAGCCCCGCGGCGAGCGGGATGCGCCGGTCCAGGCGGTCGGACCATTTGCCGACCGGGTAGGCCGACAGCGCATACGCGACGTTCATGGCGACCATGACCGAAGGCACCCAGGCGGCGTCGAGCCCTGCTTGTTTGGCGCGCAGCACGAGGAATGCCTCGCTGAAGCGCGCGAGGGAAAAGAGGGCGCCCAAGCTGACGACGAACCAGAAGCGGCGGCTGAACGCGCGCATTGCCCGCCACTGCAACGGCCCCCGAAACCGGCGCGGTGCGTTTGCCGCGCTGCCGCGCGCGCGCTCGGGTTCCCGCACGCTGAACACCAGCACGGCAACCGAGATCAGCGCGGGCACGCAGGCGAACCACAGCACGGCGCGGATTCGATCGGCGAGCGCGAGCATCAGGACGGTGGCCAGCGCCGGGCCGAACACGGCCCCGATCGTATCCATCGACTGACGCAGCCCATAGGCGCTGCCGCGCACCTCGAACGGTGCCACATCGGCGACGAGGGCATCGCGGGGCGCACCGCGAATGCCCTTGCCGATGCGATCGACGATGCGCGCGAACGACACGAGAACCGGCGAGCCCGCGAGCGGAAACAAGGGTTTGGTGAGCGCGGCGAGCCCATAACCGACCACCAGCAGAAGCTTGCGCGTGCCAAGCCAGTCGCTGAGAGGGCCGGAGAACATTCTGACTATCATCGTCGTGCCCTCCGCCGTGCCTTCGAGCGCACCCAGCCCCGTGACGCTCATGTGCATCGTCGAGACGAGAAAGAGCGGCAGCAGTGAGTGGATCAACTCCGAGGAAAGATCCATGAAAAGGCTGACCAGGCCGAGCATCAGGATGGTGCGCGGGATGGCGCTCGGCACGGATGGCGGCGCGAGGGGCATGAGGGGCGCGAAGTGCGGTCAGCGGCGATTTCGCCATTGAAACGCCGCCCTGGGTTGGCGTCTACTGCTGCTTTTCGAGATCAATGCGTTTCACAGATTGGTTGCGCGATGTTTTTATTTAAGGACGCGTTAAGCTTTCGTTTGCCATGCTGCCGGACTCTGCGAGCTAGAGGTGACGAATCATGCGTTTGCTATTGGTGGAAGACGACCCGATGATCGCCGAGCCGGTGCTCGCTGCGATGCGCCGCGCGGGCTATGCGATCGATTGGGCACAAGACGGCCGGGCCGCCGAGCTCTCGCTCGGCAACGGGGTATATGACCTCGTTCTGCTCGATCTCGGGCTGCCAAAGAAAGACGGCATCGATGTGCTCCATGCCTACCGCAACGGCGGTGGCGAGGCGCCCGTCATCATCTTGACGGCGCGCGACGCCGTCGACGATCGGATTCGCGGCCTCGATACCGGCGCCGACGACTACCTCGCCAAACCGTTCGATCTCGACGAGCTCGCGGCACGCGTGCGCGCGCTGCTGCGCCGGCGCACGGGCCAAAAGCAGCCCATCTATTCGCACGGCGAGCTGACGCTCGATCCGGCCGCCCACGAAGTCACGAAAAACGGCGAACCGCTCGCGCTCGTGCCGCGCGAATTCGCGCTCTTGCGCGCGCTGATCGAAGCGCCCACACGCGTATTTACCAAGGCCGAGCTCGAAGAAAAACTGTACGGATGGGGCGAGGAAATCGGCAGCAATGCGCTCGAAGTCCACGTTCACAGCTTGCGGCGCAAGATCGGCGCGGAGCAGATCGTCACGATTCGCGGCGTCGGCTATCGGTTGAGGCGCGTTCAATGAAGTCGATCAGGCGGTGGTTCCTCGGCTGGCTGATTTTCGGCTTCGTGGCGGCATCGGGCATCGCCGCCTTCGGCATTTTCCATACGGCGCGCGAGGAAGCGAGCGAACTTTTCGACTATGAGCTGCGCGCGGTGGCGCTCTCGTTGCCGCGGAGCGTCGCCCCCGGGAATGACGCGCTTGCGTCGGAAGACCGCATCGTCATCGATATCTGGGATGACAGCAACCGCCTCGTGTATTCCTCGCAGCACGCGCTGCCCGGCGAGCGCATGCAGGAGGGCTTTCGTACGATCGAGCGCGACGAGAAGCACTGGCGTGTGTTCGGCTCGCGGCAGCCCGATCGTTTCGTTCAGGTCGCTCAGCCCGTGTCGGTGCGCGATGCGCTGGCATTGCGGCTCGCGCTTCGCACGCTATGGCCGTTCGGCCTCTTGCTGCCCGCCACGATCGCGCTCGTGCTTGTGGTCATTGCGCGCGGGCTCGAGCCGATCGGCAGCTTGTCGCGGGCGCTCTCGACGCGCTCGTTCGACGCACTCGAGCCGTTGCGGCCCAATGTTCCCGTGGAAATCGAGCCGCTCGTGCAGGCGCTCAACGACTTGCTCGCGCGCTTGAACGCGGCCTCGCACGCGCAGCGCACTTTCGTCGCAGACGCGGCGCACGAGCTGCGCTCGCCGCTTACCGCGCTGAAGCTGCAATTGCAGGCGGCCGAGCGCGACGGCTCGCTCAAGGGCGAGGGGCTCACGCTCGATGGCATCCAGACGCGGCTCAATCGGATCATCCATCTCGTGCAGCAGCTGCTCGCGCTTGCACGCGAGGACGCGCAAGCGGCCAGCGCGATGTCGCCCATCAGCTTGCGCCGGCTCGCCGAGCAGGCGGTCAGCGATTTCTGGTTGCTCGCGGAGGCAAAGGCGATCGATCTCGGGCTCGAATTCGTGCCGCCGTCCTTGAGCGCTTCGGACCGGTTCGAGGTGATGGGCGAGCCGCATGCGCTGACGGTGCTGCTCAACAATTTGCTCGATAACGCCATTCGACACACGCCGACGGGCGGCCGCGTCGATCTCGTGCTGCGGCGCGATGCGCACGGCATCGGCGTCGAGGTGCGCGATACCGGGCCGGGCATTCCCGAGGCCGAGCTCACCCGCGTGTTCGACCGCTTTTACCGCGGCGAGCAGGCGCAGGGGCAGGGCAGCGGTCTCGGTCTCGCGATCGTTTCACGCATCGCGCAGCGCCATCGCGTGACGCTACAGCTGCGCAACAACGGTGAGGCCACCGGACTCATCGTTTCGGTAAGCGGATTCGGGGCGCCGCAGGTGACGGTGCGGCCAAGCGTTGCGTAGGAAACTTTTTCGGAGTGAGGTTTATTCAATATTTGGGTTTAAAAAATTTTATATTAATTGTGATCGGGTGATATCCCGATAATTGAATAAATAATTTATTTTTGTCTATGCGAATGTAGATTTTGCTTTGGCGAGTTGAAAAATCACGAATTACGGTGCATTATAGATTTTGCGCCGCGCTGTAGTTAACGAAAAAATGTGTGCGCGACGGATTGCACGAATTGCTCTCTGGATTTTAACGATTCCCAATATTTGACTTTTATATTGAGTGTCATTTGCCAAGTGCATTTCTTGCGTTTCACCTCAATTTGGGAATGATTTGCGGTATGGCGCCGCATGATTTCCGCGAAGGAGCCGTCGATGAAAAAAAACATTTTTCTCACCACAGCCTGCGCGCTGGTGTTCGGGTTGACCGTTCCGGCCGCGCACGCCGCTGTCTACTCAAATGGTACCGCCGCATCGCAGTTCAATATCACGTTGGTCATACAAGCCGACTGCGTTATCACAGCGAACGCGCTGAATTTCGGCGCCACCGGCGTATGGACCAGTCCCCTGAACCAGCAAACCACCGTGTCGGTAACGTGCACGAATGGCACACCGTACAACGTTGGGGTCGACGGCGGCAGCGTAGCAGGTTCCACCCCCACCGCTCGTCTCATTGCGGGCACGAGCGCTGGGAACACAAGCACGACGGTGAAGATCGCACTGTTTCAA
>DASZGN010000147.1:0-7142 GCA_035938775.1 Trinickia sp. | reverse complement strand
ATCGGAAATTCGACGATCGGAATCAGATTACCGAACGGTTGGGGCAGGCCAAGGTCCTTCACCTGAGACTGCAGGTACGGGATGCTGTACTGCACGGTGAAGCCCCAGCCGAGCGAGTTCGGCCCGGTGTCCGACGACGCGGTCGTGATGTTCGGGCCGATCTGGCCGGTGATCGCCAGCGGCCGCAAAAGCGCGAGCGACGGCGGTAAATCGCCGAGGCCCTTGCCAAAGTAGATATTCGGCGTGAACGTCGAGAACGAGCGCGCAATCGACTTCGCGCCCGTGCCGCCCAGCTCGGCCACCAAGCCGACCGACGCCATGAACTCGTGCCGCGCGTTCACATAGGCGAGATACTTCGCGCCCACTGCCAGATTGTCCCAGCCTTTGGCCGAGCCGCCGTCCGGCCCGTTCACGCTCACGTAGCGGCTGCCGACGCTGAACGCGAGGTTCGACGTGATCAGCTTGTCCCATTCATACGATGCGGTGTTGACATTGGCGTTGTCGCCACCGTCGGTCGGGCTCTTGATGTGGCCGTACTGGAAGTCGAATTCGTCGCCGACGCCAGGGTCGTCGATCGTGAGCGTCGCCGGAAAGACGCGGTCGCCCGCCACCGCGTGCGCGTAAGCACCGGGCGCGAGCGCCAGAAAGGCCGCCGTTCCCGCGACCCACTGAAGCGCCGCGCGCGAGCGCGTCCGACGCCGTTTAAAAAGCGTATGCATGTGTTTCCTTTTGATTCTTTCGAAGCGTCGCCGCGTGACGCAGGCGACGACACGCGAGCCGCGGACGTGGCGCACCGCACCGCGAGCTGCGCGCGGCTATCCGCTAAGTGCAATGAAGAGGAGTGCGAATCGATCAGGAAACCGCGGGCGGCGCACGCGGCTGCGCGAGCCCGATGCGTCGCGCGGAATAAGCCCGCGTCTGCTGCGGCTCGGCTGGCGCCGATACCGCCGCAAGCGTGACGGCGAATGTTTGAGGTGCGCCCGGCAACACCGGCAAATGCGCAAAAAAGCCGCAATAGGCGCACGCCTGCAGGTGCGGCAATGCGCCGTCGGTGGACGACGACGAACGTTGAGCCGCGCCATCGAAGGCAGCGCGACCATCGACGGCATTGGGCGATGCCGTGCAATACGCCGCCAGCAACGCATCGACGACGTCACGGCGATGCGCGGCAAGCGTCTGCGAAACGGTCGGCGCGAACGTGCTCAACAGGATTGCAAGCAATCCGAACAGCGAACCGATCTTCCGCAAACGGCGGCCAAGCATGGATACAAAACAGCGCACGAAGCGCGAAATTGAAAACGCCGGATTATCGGTCAGGCGCTGCGCTTGCGGCAAGCCGTACGCGAGCGCATGCCGCGGCGAAGCGACGCTGCTTCCTGCTTTACGGTGCTTACGGCGCGGTTACATCGCCTTCGAGCCCATGTTCGGGCGCGGCCCGGATGATCGTAAGCCCCCGCGTGAGCGCGGCAATCGTGCGCGCCCCCGTCATGCAGATGCGCACGGTGTGCGGCGCGGCATGGCGGCCAAACACGCGCTCGCGCGTCGCCGCCGGGAGCATTGCCCGGCACGCGTGAGTGCGCTTGGGTAGAATGCCGGCGAATCCGACTCTCGCCGCGCAATGGACCTCGAAAGCATTCTCTTCACTCAGGGCTTTGGCTCGCGGCGCCAGTGCCGCGCCTTGATCGCCGAGGCGCGCGTCACGATAGACGGCGCGGTGCGCACCGATCCCGCCGAGCGCTTCACGCTCGACGCGCTCACGTTCGAAGTCGATGGGCTCGCGTGGCGCTATCGCGAGCGCGCGTACCTGATGCTCAACAAGCCCGCCGGCTACGAGTGCTCGCGCGAGCCGCAGCACCATCTGAGCGTATTCAGCCTGCTGCCCGCGCAACTGGCCACGCGCGGCGTGCAATGCGTGGGCCGCCTCGACGAAGACACGACGGGCCTATTGCTCCTGTCCGATGATGGCAAGTTCATCCACGCGTGCACGTCGCCGAAACGCAAGGTGCCGAAGACATACCTCGCGACAACGCGGCACCCGCTCGACGATGCGCAGCTCGCCGCGTTGCGCGAGGGCGTGCTGCTGCACGGCGAGGCAGCGCCGATTGCCGCGGCGGCAGCTCAGATGCGCGGCGAGCGGGAACTAGAGCTGACCGTCAATGAGGGCAAATACCACCAAGTGAAGCGCATGATCGCGGCCGCGGGCAATCGCTGCGAAGCGCTGCATCGCGAGCGCATCGGCACGCTCGCGCTGCCGGCGACGCTGGCCGAGGGTGCATGGCAATGGCTCGACGAGGAGCAAGTGCGAGCGGTACAGAAGACGGACTGAGCCAAGTCAGTTCCCTGCCTCGAATACCCAAATTGCGGGTTTTCCCTGCGCGTTTGTTTGCTTTCACACAACGTATTGCGCGCGTGCATGTACTCGACGCCATCAAACTCCCTATACTGCGAAAAAAAGTATTACAAAGCGTTTCACGGGAGGAAGGGACATCATGGCGACTTACAGCACATTCGCGAGCCCATTCGTCATCCTGGCGTTTGCCACGCTCGGCGCCATCGTCATTGGCGCCTTGCTGATGGTGATGCACGTCAGGCGTCAATATCAACCACAGCTGATCGGTGCGCTGATCGGCGCCCTGCTTTGCTTCGTGCTGCTCGAGACGCTGCCGGCGCTCACTTGACGCGCACGGTGCGCAGAAAATCGTCAACGCTCGGATAGCGAAGCGTGAAGCGCAGTTCGCGCTTGAGCCGCGAATTCGACAAGCGGCGCGATTCGCGCATGAACGAGAGCGTGAGCGGTGCGAGTTGCCCTTCGGCATCCGCGAGCGCAACCCGCGGCACGCGGGCGAGGCCGAACGCATCCGCGACGCGGTCGAAGTACGCCCCCATCTTCAGCACGGTGTCGTCCGAAGCGTGAAAGACGCGCGCCGTGGGCGCACGCACCGCCGCACGCACAAGAATGGCGGCGAGGTCGTCGGCGTGGATGTGATTCGTGTAGACGTCATCGGCATCGACTAGCGCCGGCGTGCGCCGCTCGATGCGCGCAAGCGGCAAGCGGTCGGCCGCATAAATTCCGGGAATGCGCACGATGCTTGCGGACATCGCGCCGCGTGCGCTCGCGGCGCGCAATAGCCGCTCGGCGGCCACGCGGCGCTTCGCCCGCGCATTGGTGGGATGCACCGGGCGCGTCTCGTCGATGAGAGCCCCGCCGCAGTCTCCGTAGACTCCAGTCGTGCTCGCGTAGACGAGGCGCACCGGCGAGCGCGCCGGTCCGGCCGCGACGGGGGGCTCGGTTACAATATACGTTTTGTCCGAGCTCGCCAGCAGCCGGCGTACGCGGCGCTTCGATCGCCGGGTCGCTGCGGCCAGGCTTGGGCGCGCGGCGCGGATCGGCCGCGGTGCCGTGAGTGCGGCAATGAGCGCGCGCGTGCGCGGATCGTCTTCGCCATGTTGCGGCGGCGGCGCGAGGTGCAGCACGGTGGGTGCGAGCCCTGCGAGGCGCCGCACGCTGCGAAGCGCATCGAGATCGCCGACAACCGGCATCAAACCCGCCACGCGCAGCGTCGCGGCGCGTTCGGGCTGGCTCGTGAGCGCAATGACGCGCGGGCGCGCGGCACTCGCGAGCAGGCATTGGGCTGCGCGCAAGCCGACATCGCCGCATCCGACAATCACGACGCGCGGCCGGCGCAAGATTCGTGTCGCATCCATTTGCGCGACATTGTATCTGCGTGGCAGGCGTGCGCGTAAGCCGGCCGTGGCGGCGCGAAAAAGACGGCATGCGCTGGAAGGCGACGTGCGCAAATAGGCGGCACGCGCTTCGGCACCCCATTTTTTGTTTTTCGTTACGATCAAGCTATGGCATATAACGTGACCCTCCGGCAAAGCGGCCGGCAGTTTCAAGTGGAACCAGACGAGCCAGTGCTCACCGCCGCGCTGCGCCAGGGCATCGGCATGCCCTACGGCTGCAAGAACGGCGCATGCGGCTCGTGCAAGGGGGCAGTCGTCTCGGGTGAAGTCGAGCAGCGTTCGCACTCGTCCTCGGCGCTGTCGAACGATGAGAAGACGCGCGGCATGGCGCTCTTTTGCTGCGCGAGCGCAAAGGGTGACCTCATCATCGACGTGCGCGAGATCGCGGGCGTCGGCGATGTGCAGGTGAAGAAGCTGCCGTGCCGCGTGAACGCGCTCGAACGCCGCGCCGACGACGTGATGATCCTGAAACTGCAATTGCCCGCGAACGAGAGGCTGCAATACCTCGCGGGCCAATACATC
Source organism: Trinickia sp. (assembly GCA_035938775.1). Lineage (GTDB taxonomy): Bacteria > Pseudomonadota > Gammaproteobacteria > Burkholderiales > Burkholderiaceae > Trinickia. The sequence continues at coordinate 2,876 of DASZGN010000147.1, read as the reverse complement.
GAATTCATCCTGAAGGACGGCAAGCGGCGCAGCTACTCGATGGCGAGCGCGCCCCACGCGGAAGGCCCGATCGAGCTGCACATCCGTCACATGGCGGGCGGTGTGTTCACCGACCACGTGTTCAAAACGATGAAAGAGCGCGACATCCTGCGCTTCGAAGGCCCGCTCGGCACCTTCTTCCTGCGCGAGGATTCGGAAAAGCCCATCGTCCTGCTCGCATCGGGCACGGGCTTCGCGCCGATCAAGGCGATCGTCGAGCACGCGTTGTTCAAGAACATCGATCGTCCGATGACGCTCTACTGGGGGGCGCGCCGCAAGAAGGATCTGTATCTGATGGAGTTCGCCGAGCAGTGGGCGAAGGAACACGCCAACTTCAAGTTCGTGCCCGTGCTCTCCGAGCCCGACGCCGACGACGCATGGACCGGCCGCACCGGCTTCGTGCATCGCGCCGTCATCGAGGATCTGCCCGACTTGTCGGGGTATCAGGTCTACGCGTGCGGCGCGCCCGTGATGGTCGAAGCGGCGCAGCGCGACTTCACGAGCCACCATAAGCTGCCGGCCGACGAGTTCTACGCCGACTCGTTCACGAGCGAAGCCGACCTCGTGAACGCCGTGTGAACCTTGCGGATGCTTTGCGAAGGCGTCGCGCGAGGTCGATTGCATCGCCGCTCGCGCTGTCGTATTCTTGCGCGCATGAACCGCATCCAGTCCGCCCTCCGACGTCGACGCTCGCTGCCCGCATGGGACACCGTCGGCTCGTCGCGGATGCACGCCTTGCATTGATCAAGTAAGGCGCAACATCGGTCACACAGCGAAAGCCACGGGAGTCCGTGGCTTTTTTCATTTCAATTCCCGTCCTTTCAATCATCGCGGAGCCTGTGCCATGCATTTCAACGAGTACCCGACGCAGTCGCTGATGTACATCACCAACCGGCCTGAGGTCGTCTTCACGCGCGGCGAGGGTTCCTGGCTCTTCGACAACGAAGGCAAGCGCTACCTCGACTTCATTCAAGGCTGGGCCGTCAACAGCCTGGGGCACTGCCACCCGGCGATGATCGAGGCGCTCGAGACGCAGGCGCGGTTGCTCATCAACCCGTCTCCGGCTTACTACAACGAGCCGATGGCGAAGCTCGCCGCCTTGCTTACCGAACATAGCGTGTTCGACAAGGTCTTCTTCGCGAACAGCGGCGCCGAAGCGAACGAAGGCGCGATCAAGCTCGCGCGCAAGTGGGGCCGCAAATTCAAGGGTGGCGCGTACGAGATCATCACGTTCGGTCACAGCTTTCACGGCCGCACGCTCGCGACCATGTCGGCAAGCGGTAAAGCCGGCTGGGACACGATTTACGCGCCGCAGGTGCCCGGCTTCCCGAAAGCCGAGATCAACGATATCGCTTCGGTCGAGCGGCTGATCGGCGAGAAGACGGTTGCGGTGATGCTCGAACCGATTCAAGGCGAAGCCGGCGTGATTCCGGCGACGCGCGAGTTCATGCAGGCGCTGCGCGAACTGACGAAGCGGCACAACGTGCTCTTGATCGTCGATGAAGTGCAAAGCGGGTGTGGTCGCGCGGGCACGCTGTTCGCGTACGAGCTCTCCGGCATCGAACCCGACATCATGACGCTCGGCAAAGGCATCGGCGGCGGCGTGCCGCTTGCGGCGCTGCTGTCGAAGGCCGAAATCGCCGTGTTCGAAGCGGGCGATCAGGGCGGCACGTACAACGGCAATCCGCTGATGACGGCGGTCGGCCATGCGGTGATCTCGCATCTGACGGCACCGGGCTTTCTCGAAGGCGTGCGCTCGCGTGGCGAGTATCTGCGCGCGAAGCTCCTCGAGCTGTCGACGGAGCGTGGCTTTGAAGGTGAACGCGGCGAAGGCTTGCTGCGCGCACTGCTGCTCGGCAAGGACATCGGCCCGCAAATCGTCGAGAAGGCACGGCTCATGCAGCCCGACGGCCTCCTCTTGAACGCGGCGCGCCCGAACCTGCTGCGCTTCATGCCGGCGCTGAACGTGACGATCGATGAAATCGACCGGATGATGTCGATGCTTCGCTCGATCCTCGATACGCTTTAAGGCTTGCAAAAAGAAAGGCCGCATGCAGTTGCGCATGCGGCCTTCGTTCCTGCTTACCTTACAGACGTTGCCCGTTGCTTGGCGACGCTGCGGCGTTACATGCTGAGCTCGTCGATCAGGCTCTTCTTGCCGTCCTTATAGCCGTAGAGCGAAATCACGCCGTGCTTCAAGTCGCCCTTGGCATCGAACGTGGTTTCGCCGATGACGCCCTTGAAGTCGGTGCCCGGCATCGCGGCGAGAATCTTCGCGGGATCGGTCGAGTTCGCGCGTTTCATCGCATCGACGACGATGTACACGGCGTCGTAGGTGTACGGCGAATAGAGCTGGATTTCCTGGTTGAAGCGCTTGACGTACTTGTCCTGGAACGCCTTGCCGCCCGGCATCTTCTCGAGCCCCTTGCCCGCTTGCGAGCACACGATGTTGTCGGCGGCCTTGCCGGCCAGATCGGCAATCGTGCTCGTGCACACGCCGTCGCCGGCGAGGATCTTCGCGCGCAAGCCTAGCTGCTGCGCCTGCTTGGCCAACGGACCACCCGTGGCATCCATGCCGCCGAACATGATCGCGTCGGGGTTGGCGCCCTTGATCTTCGTGAGAATCGCGCGGAAATCCACGGCCTTGTCGTTCGTGGCATCGTGCGACACGACGGTCATCCCGAGCGCCTTGGCCGTCTTCTCGAACTCGTTCGCGAGACCTTGGCCGTAGGCGGTCGCATCGTCGACGATCGCGACGCGCTTCACCTTGAGCGTCTTGGCGGCGTAGTCTGCGAGCGCCGGACCTTGCTGCGAATCGGTTGCGACGACGCGATAGG
>DASZGN010000146.1:0-3876 GCA_035938775.1 Trinickia sp. | reverse complement strand
GGCAAAAAAAACCCGCCGAAGGCGGGTGTCGACAAGGCGTGAGGCCGCTTGGGGCTTAACGCTTGTTGACGGCATCCTTGAACGCCTTGCCTGCCGTGAACTTGACGGTCTTCGCGGCCGGGATCTTGATGGTTTCGCCGGTCTTGGGATTGCGGCCCGTACGTGCTGCGCGCTTGCCCGAACCGAAGCTGCCGAAGCCGATCAGCTGAACCGCATCGCCCTTCGACACAGACTTCTTGATCACTTCGAGCAGCGTGTCCAGCGTTTCGCCGGTCTGAGCCTTGCTGGCGCCCGTCTGAGCCGCAACGGCGTCGATCAGTTCCTGTTTGTTCATTAACGTTCCTCTTTTCAGATTGATTTGAAACGGACAGCGCAAAACGCGCCAATTCTCCGTACGCAAGCTGGCCCTGGACTAGCTGTGGCTAAGCGTGCGCCCCCGGCCGCAAGCTGCTGGCTGCTTCAAACTTAACGGCCACGCGGCGCTTGCTATGATAGCTCAGCGCAAACCCAATAACGGCAAGGCTTCCAAAGAATTTAGGGCTGCTCTGCCTTGTCGCAGTTGGGTTTCACGCATTGTCTTACTCGCGAACCCCCGCTGCCAAGCCTTGCGCGACCGTTCGGCGCAATGACGTTGGGTTTTGCCAACGTTCGCGGGAAAGCCCGCCCCACGGGGCTTCACGGCAGATTCGAGGTTCCCGGCCGCCTTGGCCGGGCGCGCTTTTCGAGGCGCTCATCACCGTCCATTACGTTCCCCTTTCATGAGAGCTCCGCTCATTCCCGCCACGCTTGCCTTTCGCGACGACGGCACGCCGTTTTCTCCCGCTTACGACGACATTTATCACAGCGCCGCCGGCGCCCTCGCGCAGGCGCGTCACGTTTTCGTGGGCGGCAACGGGCTGCCGGAGCGCTGGCGCAGCCGCCGTGTATTCACGGTGCTGGAGACGGGTTTCGGAATCGGTGGCAACTTCCTCGCGACGTGGGCCGCGTGGCGCGCCGATCCCACTCGGTGCGAGCGCCTCGCCTTCGTGTCGATCGAAAAGCACCCCTTTTCCGCGCGCGACTTGCGCGCGCTCCACGCGCGGATTGCTGCCGATGCCACGATCGCGCCGCTCGCGGCGCAGCTCGCCGACGCCTGGCCGATGCTCGTGCCGGGCCTGCATCGGCTGGAATTCGAAGGCGGCCGGGTAACGCTCACGATCGCGTTCGGCGATGCGCTCGAGCTGTTGCCGAAGCTTTGGCTGCGCGCCGATGCGTTCTATCTCGACGGCTTCTCGCCGGCGAAGAACCCCGAGCTGTGGTCGGCGCCGGTGTACAAAGCGCTGGCGCGACTGGCCGCGGGCGATGCGACGCTCGCCACCTACACTTGCGCGGGTCATGTGCGCCGCGGGCTCGAGGATGCCGGCTTCGCATGCGGCAAGGCCGAAGGCTTCGCCGGCAAACGCGCCATGCTGGTGGGACGCTTCGCACCGCGCTGGCGCGTGCGCCGGCATGAGCCGCCATCGCCGCATGTGCTCGACGAGCGGCATGCGCTCGATGAGCGGCATGCAATCATCGTCGGTGCGGGCCTGGCCGGCTGCGCGCTGATCGAACGGCTCGCCGCGCGCGGCTGGCGCATCACCGCGGTAGAACGCCATGCCGCCGCGGCACGCGAAGCGTCGGGCAATCCCGCGGGCGTCTTTCATCCGCTGCTCTCGCGCGATGACAGCGTGGCTTCGCGCATCGCTCGCGCCGGGTTTCTATACGCGCTTACGCGCTGGCGTGCGCTCGAGCAAGCAGGCCATTCGTTCGCGCGCAGCGCGCACGGTCTGATCCACCTCGCCGACAGCGAAGAAGAAGCACGCTCCCTCGCCGATGCGGTGGCCGAGCTCGGTTATCCACCCGAGCTCGCGCGGCCGATGTCGGCCGCCGATGCGCAAGACGCCACGCGAGTCGCGCTATCGCGAGGTGGCTGGTTCTATCCGCTTGGCGGCTCGCTTGACCCAGCCGCGCTATGCGCAGCGCAATGCGCGGCTGCGTCCGAGGGCGGCCGCTCGGTGACGTGGCGCTTCGGCTGCGGCGTCGCGCGCGTCGAACGGCGCGGCGATGCATGGGACGTGCTCGACGAATCGGGCGCTCCGATCGCGCGCGCCCCCGTCGTGATCTTCGCCAATGCGCACGATGCGGCTCGCGCGGCCGGCTTGCGGCACGCGCCGACGCGCATCGTTCGCGGCCAGCTCACACGCTTGCCGGCGCAACTGGCGCCGGGCTTGCGCATTCCGGTGATCGGCGACGGCTACGCGGTGCCGCTTGCCGACTCGCTGCTTACCGGCGCGACCTACGAACTCGACGATGCCGGGCAAGCGCTGCGCGCGTCGGGCCATGCCGAAAATCTCGAACGGCTCGCGCGCATGATGCCCGGGCTCGCAGGCGTGCTCGCCGATATCGATGTCGCGGCGCTCACGGGACGCGTCGCCTTCCGTTGCGTCACGAGCGACCGTTTGCCGATGATCGGCGCACTCGCCGACGAAGCGGCTTGCGCGGACCGGTCGGCATCGCTGCGCGGCGCACGGCCGCTCGATCTGCCCCGCGCCAATGGCCTCTACGGCGCGTTTGCGTTTGGTTCGCGCGGGCTCGTCTGGTCGTCGCTCGGCGCCGAGCTCATTGCCTCGCAGCTCGAAGGTGAACCGTGGCCGCTCGAGCGAGACCTGGCCGAGAGCCTCGATCCCGCGCGCTACCTATTGCGCGCGCTGCGCCAGGGCGCGCTCGACTGACACGACCGATACCACTAATACGACTGATACGACGAGCGCGCGCCCGCCGATGAAGTTATTCACTTCGACATGTGGATAACGTGCCGGGTGAGGTGTGCGAACCGTGTGAAATCGATGTGGACGTAAACGGGACAACTGCGACACGTCGCTCGGCACCCAAAAAGTTATGCGGCGATACCGTTCATTGCCACACACTCGGCGCATACGGTTATGCGTTCGCCAAGCCTTTGATTCGCGGCGGTAAACGGGCGTTGTACACAGAATCCGGGGTGCTTTGTTAACTGCTACTACGTATACATACGTAAACGGTAAACCCACTAGAACGCCACGCGCCGAACCGCTTCACAAACCAACGGATGAACCCCGACGCGGTCTAACGGGTAAGCGCGACGATTGATCTTTGTCGCAGGGCGGGCGTGTCGACTGTTTGACAGCCTTTCATCGGACGAAATTGCCGATTTGGCCGAAATTGCTGTCCGTTTATACCGAAATGAGAGCAAATCGATGAGGGTTCGAACGTAATCGACTGAATCTATGGCACAATCCGCGTTCTTCCTGCACGAGTTGCACGTCGACGCATAGCCGGACCAGCGCGTTGACGGGCCGGCGAAAGCCGGTTCGGAATCACAACCTGAAAGCGGCGTCGTCCGCTTCCATTCATTCCGCCAGGGCACATTCGAGCGCGCAGCCTGCGCATCGAAGCCGGCATATGCGCCGTCGCCGAGCGAGCCGTTGTTCGTCCATCGGCGACTTTCGTCCCTCGGTGGCGCGGCTTTCGCCGCGCGTGACCGTACACACAACCACCCTTACACGCCGCCACGGCCCGACGCCTTCGTGCGGTCCATCCGAAAAGGAGCAGCTAACAGATGAAATCGGCGTTTTCCTTTCTTCCAAACTGGCCGCTCGCACCCGATGCGGTCTTGTGGGCAGGACTCGCCTTGCTCGTCGCCGGCTTGTGCGGCGAGCTCTGCTATCGAGCGTGGCGTTTGCCGCGTATCTCCGGCTACGCGGTGATCGGACTCATTGCCGGCCCGGCCGGGCTCGACACGATGGATGCGAGCATGGGCGCCACATCGCGGCTTCTCCTCAACGTCGCGCTCGGTCTCCTGCTTTTCGAGCTCGGCAG
>DASZGN010000145.1:0-7709 GCA_035938775.1 Trinickia sp. | reverse complement strand
CGGGGCGGCCTGCGGGGCGCCCCCCTGCGAGGACTTCCTAGTCCGCCCCTGCGGGGCGGCCTGCGGGGCGCCGGACGGTAGGCATTGCGAAATCAATCAAACTCGAACCGGCCCACGGCGCGAACCTTCAATTACTCCGATCTCAATGCGAGAAGAAGGCGGTGGCGCGCTGTCGGCGAACTACGGTCCATCACGGCGAGAGCCGCGAGATACGCCAATGACCGTCGCGTTGGCGCGTGTACAAAATGCGGTCGTGCAGCCGCGACGGGCGGCCTTGCCAGAATTCGATGGCCTCGGGAATGAGCCGGTAGCCGCCCCAATGGGGCGGACGCGGCGGGTTCTCGCCGTAGCGCTCGGCGAACGCTTTTTCGCGGGCTTCGAGCAGCGTGCGGCTTTCGATTTCCCGGCTTTGCTCCGACGCCCATGCGCCGATGCGCGAGCCTAGAGGACGCGACGCGAAATAGGCATCGCTTTCCTCCGCGTTCGTCTTGACGACGGTACCTTCGATGCGCACCTGACGCTCGAGCTCGATCCAGTAAAAGAGCAGGCTCGCGTGCGGATTGGCGGCGAGGTCGCGCCCCTTGCGGCTTTCGTAGTTCGTGAAGAAGACGAAGCCGCGCTCGTCGAAGCCTTTGATCAGGACAATGCGCGCGGACGGATAGCCGCGCGTGTCAACGGTGGCGAGCGTCATCGTGTTTGGCTCGGGCAGCCGCGCATCGAGCGCCTGCTTGAACCAGTTTTCGAATTGAACGATCGGATCGGCATTGACGGTGTTCTCGTCGAGCGATCCGCGCGCATAGTCTTTACGCAGTTCTGCAAGGGTCGTCATGTTGTTATGCGAACGCTACAACCGGCTCAGTATAGCCAAGGCGAGATAAACCTGCAGTGAACCGGGCACATTGCGCTTGCGTCAGGCGAGATGTGCCGATCAGGCACAATACGGGCTTCACCCGCACGTCGATCCGCACGCATCATGTCCACCCCTTCCGCAACCGTGGTCAGTCCCGATTTTACTACCGCGAGTTCACTCGACGATGACACGACCGAAGCCGATCGCGCACGCCGATTCGGCGGCGTGGCACGCCTTTATGGCGCGCCGGCGCTCGCCGCATTCGAGCGCGCGCACGTCGCGGTGATCGGCATTGGCGGTGTCGGCTCGTGGGTGGCGGAGGCTTTGGCCCGCAGCGCCATCGGCACGCTGACGCTCATCGATCTCGACAACGTTGCCGAAAGCAACACAAACCGGCAGATTCATGCGCTCGACGGCAACTATGGCAAGCCGAAGGTCGAAGCGATGGCCGAGCGCATCGCGTTGATCGATCGAGCCTGCGACGTGCGTCTCGTCGAGGATTTCGTCGAGCCCGGAAACTTCGATACCGTGCTCGGCGGCGGCTTCGACTACGTCGTGGATGCGATCGATAGCGTGCGCACGAAGACGGCGCTCATTGCGTGGTGCGTCGAGCGCGGGCAGCTGCTCGTCACGGTAGGCGGCGCGGGCGGCCAACTGGACCCGACGCGCATTCGCATCGACGATCTCGCGCTCACCATTCAAGACCCGCTGCTTTCCAAGGTGCGCGCGCAATTGCGCAAGCACCACGGCTTTCCCCGCGGCCCGAAGGCGAAGTTCAAGGTGAGTGCGGTGTATTCGGATGAACCGCTCATCTATCCGGAGGCCGCCGTCTGCGACGTGGACGACGTCGCCCAGCACGTGGCGAGCTCGCCCGGCCACGCGGGGCCCGTCGGGCTCAACTGCGCCGGCTTCGGCTCGAGTGTATGCGTGACCGCAAGCTTCGGTTTCGCCGCCGCGGCGCATGTGCTGCGCGTGTTGGCCAAAGCGGCGGGGTGAGACGGCCGCCGCTTTGGTCGCTCGAGTAAGGTCGCTCAGCTAAGCGGCGTGAACGGCGCCATCGCTCGTCAATTCAGCGCGGCGCTCAGCTTGCGGCGCCACTCCGACACCAGCTCCGGCCGATGTGCCGCGAGGTCGAACACCGACAGCATCGTCTTGCGGCCGATATCTTCGCGGAACGAGCGATCGCGCTTGACGATCTCGAGCAAGTGCTCGAGCGCGTGCGCGTAGTCGTGCCGCGCGATCTGCGCATTCGCCAGATCGAAGCGCGCCTCGAGATTGGCCGGGTCGCTCGCCACGGCGCTTTCGAGTGCGTCGGTAGGCGGCAGATCGGCGGCAACGTCGAGCGCATCGAGCCGCGTCTTTAGCGTGTTGTAGCGCGGGTCGATGCCTTGGGTGACCTTCGGAGCGAGCCGCTCGGCTTCTCGGCGTGCCTCGTCGACGCGGTTTTCATCGAGCAGCAGCTCGATCAGGTCGAGGCGCGCCTCGTCGAACCCTGGATCCAGCGCGAGCGCCGCCTCCAGATGGTCGAGCGCGACGGCGCGCTGCCCCTGCGCGAGTGCCTCGAGTGCTGCACGGTGCTCGAGTTGAGCGGGGTTCGGCGCAAGCCCGTCGATGAATTCGCGCAATTGCCCTTCCGGCAGTACGCCGATGAACTGGTCGACGGCCCTTCCGTCGGCAAATGCGACGACGTGCGGAATGCTGCGCACCTGAAAATGCGCCGCCAGTTCCGGGTTTTCGTCGACATTGACTTTCACGAGTTGCCACTTGCCCGCGTGCTCTTGCTCGAGCTTCTCGAGCATCGGCCCGAGCGTCTTGCACGGGCCGCACCACGGCGCCCAGAAATCGACGAGGACCGGAGCGCGCATCGATGCTTCGATCACATCTTTTTCGAACGTGGCCAGTGTGGTGTCCATTGTTTCCTCATCAGAGTGGATTAGCGCAGTAAATGGGGCCGCCGCCGGCTATTTCAACCGTGCGAAACGCACGTTAGGACGCGACGCCCGGCGCGGCACCATGCGGCGGCTAACGCCGCGCGCGCTCGGGCAACGGAATCCATTCCGTCTCGCCCGGTATTTGGCCCATCGTCTGCGCCGTCCACGCGCGCTTGGCGTCATCGATCTTCTCGCGCGAGCTCGAGACAAAATTCCATTCGATAAACCGTTCACCTGCAAGCTTCATGCCGCCGAGCAGCATCACGGTCGCGCCGTTCGAGCTTGCGAGCGTCACCGTTTCGCCTGGCTGCAGCACGGCCATATTGCAGACGCTGAGCGGCTCGCCATCGAGCGTCAGATCCCCTTCGACGAGATACGCGGCGCGCTCCTCGTGCTCGGGCTCGAGCGCGAATGCGGCACCCGGCGCGAAGCGGGCCGCGGCGTAGAGCGTCGGCGAGAACGAGCGGGTGGGCGAGCGCGCGCCGAACGCGCTGCCCGCGATGATCGTGAGCTCCACGCCGTTGCGCTCGATGCGCGGCAGCGTCGCGGCCTCGTGGTGCTCGAACGACGGCTCATCGTCCTCATGTTCGAGCGGTAGCGCGACCCACGTCTGGATGCCGTGCAGCACGCCGCCGCGGTGACGTTCTTCGTCGGGCGAGCGCTCTGAGTGGACGATGCCGCGCCCGGCCGTCATCCAGTTGACGTCGCCAGGCACGATCTTTTGCACCGAGCCGAGGCTGTCGCGGTGGAGGATGGCGCCTTCGAACAGATAGGTGACGGTGGCGAGCCCGATATGCGGGTGAGGGCGCACGTCGATGCCGGTGCCGGGCTCGAAGGTGGCCGGCCCCATGTGGTCGAAGAAAATGAACGGGCCAACGAGACGGGCGGCGAGCGCGGGCAGCACGCGGCGTACCGCGAGGTTGCCGATGTCGCGCAGCGACGGTTTGAGAACGGCTTTGATCGATGATGACATGGGGCGCTCCTTGCGGCAGTCATGCGGTAGGGAGGTTGCAGGCAGGCCATTCTACGCGCGCGGGGCGCGCGGTGCGGCGCACGGCGTGGCCATGGCGCGCGCGCCACTGCCCCGGTAGTCACGTCAAGGCCGCGGACTCCGTCACCGTGCATGCAGGGCATCGCGTCACGCCATGCGATTCTTGGCGAGCGGCGGATTGGCCGCGAAGTAGCGCTTGATGCCGCTCAGGATCGCGGTCGCCATGCGCGTGCGATAGCTCTCGTCGTTGAGCCGCGTTTCTTCCTCGGGGTTGCTGATGAAAGCCGTCTCGACGAGGATCGACGGGATATCGGGCGCCTTCAGCACGGCAAAGCCCGCTTGCTCCACGGAGCCCTTGTGCAGCTTGTTGATGTCGCCGATTTCCTTGAGCACGAAACCGCCGTAGCGCATCGAGTCGCGGATCTGCGCCGTCGTCGACATGTCGAAGAGCGCCCGGTTGACCGTGTCGTCCCCGGTCTTCACGTTGATGCCGCCGATGAGGTCCGAAGCGTTTTCCCGGTTCGCCATCCAGCGCGCCGCGGCGCTCGAGGCACCGTGCTCGGACAGCGCGAACACCGACGAGCCGCGCGCCTCGGGCGTCGTGAATGCATCGGCATGGATCGACACGAACAGATCGGCACCCACGCGCCGCGCCTTTTGCACGCGCACGTTGAGCGGCACGAAGAAGTCGGCGTCGCGCGTCATCATCGCGCGCATGTTCGGCTGCGCGTCGATCATCGCGCGCAGCTTCTTCGCGATGTCGAGCGCCACGTGCTTCTCGTAGGTGCCCGCGCCGCCGATCGCGCCCGGGTCTTCGCCGCCGTGCCCCGGGTCGATCGCGACAGTCAGGAGGCGCACGGTGCTGCCCGGCTTTGGCGCCGTGAACGCGTAGTCGTCGCCGCCCGAGAGGCCGTCATCGTCCCCGCCGCTGGCCTTGGCCTTGCCATTGCCGCGGGCGAGAGCGGGTGGCGCGGCAAAAGGTCTCGCGGCCGGTTTGCGCGGTGCGTTGTCGATGCCGTTCGCACTCGCGATCGAATCGGAACCCGAACCCGAGCCCGGCGCGACAGGCGGCGTGCTCTGCGCGTAGCGCTGAAAGAAGGCGTCGGTGTTGTCGGCCCCCGCGGCGGGCGCTGCCGCCGGGCCCGCGAGCGGGGCGGGCGTGAGCGTGTTGTCGGCTTGCGCGTTCTCGTTCAGGCGCTGCTCCTTGCGCTCGGTCTGCGCGAGCAGCTCCATCAGCGGATCGGGCGCAACGGACGGATAGAGATCGAGCACGAGCCGGTGCCGATAGGTGCCCACGGGCGGCAGCGAAAACACCTGCGGCTTCACCGAACCCTTCAAGTCGAACACCATCCGCACCACATGCGGCTGATACTGGCCCACGCGCACCGCGCGAATCTGCGGATCGTTCGGCGCGATCTTCGAGACGAGCTCACGCAGCGCGTCATCGAGATCGAGACCGTTCAAGTCGACGACGAGCCTGTCCGGCCCTTGCAGCAGTTGCTGCGTGTTCTGAAGCGGTTGATCGGATTCGATCGTCACCCGCGTGTAGTCGCGCGCCGGCCACACGCGCACGCCGAGCACCGAGCTTGCCATGGCAAGACTTGGCGCGACGAGGGGCGCCGCGAGCCCGAGCAGAAGCGTCGAAGCGCCCGCGCGAAGCACTTGGCGCCGCCGCCAGTTGTGCGTTGCACCGGCCGCCGATTCGATCGATCGGAACGGTTTGATCAGCATCTTTCCAGACATGCCTTTCCTGATTCGCTGAAGGCGCGCGCGTTAAGCAGGCGGCGCTCGCCGTCGCCTGTCTCGAGCGCGAAGACGAGATCGGGCACGCCGAGCAGTTGACCGGCCTTCTGCGGCCACTCGACAAGACACACGGCGCCCGAATCGAAATACTCGCGAAAGCCGGCGTCGGCCCATTCGGCCGGATCGGCGAAACGATAGAGATCGAAGTGATAAAGCTCGAGCTCGCCGCCGGGCCGCTCGAGCGCGTACGGCTCAACGAGCGTGTAGGTGGGGCTGCGCACGCGCCCGGCGTGGCCCAAGCTAGCGAGCGTCGCGCGAACGAGCGTGGTCTTGCCCGCGCCGAGATCGCCAAGAAGCTGCACATGCAAGCCGCCGAAGGCCGGCATCGCGCGCGCGTGATCGATCGCATTCGCGAAGCGCGCGCCGAACGCCTGGGTGGCGGCGAGGTCCTCGAGCGTGAAGCGGCGCTCGATGAGGGCGCTTGCTGGCAGATATGGCGACGGATCAGGCGCGACGGGCATTCTCGTAAAATAGCGTGATGAAACGATGTCCGGAACACGCCGCCTCTTGTGCGCCCGCATCCGGCGATGCCGAATTCTCCGGCGCCGCCGGCGCATCGATGCACGGCCTCGACGAAGCCGCGCTGGCAGCGCTCGCTCAGCGCATCAAGACGTGGGGCCGCGAGCTGGGGTTCGGCGCGATCGGCATCAGCGACACCGATCTCTCCGAAGCCGAAGCGGCGCTTGCCGCCTGGCTCGAGGCGGGGTGCCACGGCGAGATGGATTATATGGCGAAACATGGCGCCAAACGCGCGCGCCCGGCCGAGCTTGTGGCCGGCACGCGACGCGTCATCACCGCGCGCATGGCCTATTTGCCCGCATCGACGCTCGCCGCAAAGACGCGCGAAGACGCACAGTCGCCCGCCCCGCAAGCGCCGCAACACGATCTGCCGGACGATGTTCCGAGCGACGCGCGCAACGACGCCACCCCCCGCGATTGGCGTGCACAGGAACAGGCGCGGCTCGCCGACCCGAGCGCCGCGGTGATCTCGATCTACGCACGAGGGCGCGACTATCACAAGGTCATGCGTGCCCGTCTGCAACAGTTGGCTGAGCGCATCGAAGGCGAGATCGGCAAGTATGGCTATCGCGTGTTCACCGATTCGGCGCCCGTGCTCGAGGTCGAGCTCGCGCACAAGGCCGGGGTAGGGTGGCGCGGCAAGCACACGCTGCTGCTCGAGCGCGATGCCGGCTCGCTCTTCTTTCTCGGCGAGATCTATGTCGACATCCCGCTTCCGACGGATGCCGAAGTTGAGCCCGAGCGTGCAACGAGGGAGGCCGGCGCGCACTGCGGCCAATGCACGCGCTGCATCGATGCGTGTCCGACGGGGGCGATCATTGCGCCGTATCGTGTCGATGCGCGGCGTTGCATCTCGTATCTGACGATCGAATTGAAAGGCAGCATTCCGGAAGCGCTGCGCCCGCTGATCGGCAATCGTGTATACGGCTGCGATGATTGCCAGCTCGTGTGTCCGTGGAACAAGTTCGCGCAGGCTGCGCCGGTCGACGATTTCGATGTGCGTCACGGGCTCGATCGCGCGACGCTCGTCGAGCTCTTCGAGTGGAGCGCCGACGAGTTCGACACGCGCATGCAAGGCAGCGCAATCCGCCGTATCGGCTACGAGCGATGGTTGCGCAATCTTGCGGTTGCGATGGGCAATGCGTTGCGCGGCACAGCCGAGCAGGCGCTCGAGGCGGGCGAGCGCGCGCGCATCGTCGCGGCGTTGCGATGCCGCGCGGATGACGCGTCGCCGCTCGTGCGCGAGCACGTGCAGTGGGCGCTTGCAGCGGCCTGATCCTCACCCGCCTTGGTCCCGTTAAGATGCGACGACTTGCAACTTGGAGAGAAGCGATGTTTAACGCGGTGATCGAAGCGCCGTTCGGCAAAGTCGGCATCGATGCCGATGTTAAAGCCGGTGTCATTCGGGCAATCGTGTTCCTTGAGCCGACGGTTGCAAACGTTGCGCCCGACTCGGCGCTCGCCGAGCGTGCGGCGCGACAGATCGAGCGCTACCTCGCGAACGCGAGCGAGCCGTTCGACTTGCCGCTTGCTCACGTCGGCACGCCGTTTCAGCGCCGCGTGTGGCAGGCGATGTGCGAGATCCCGCCCGGAGAGGTGCGCACCTACGGGCAGC
>DASZGN010000144.1:0-3684 GCA_035938775.1 Trinickia sp. | reverse complement strand
TCGAAACTTTCGGTTGGGCGGCCAAGCAACTTAAACCAAAACGAAAAAAAAATGCGGCCCCGCTTTCGAGGGGCCGCATTCACTTTCCACTAACCGCAAAACAAACAGAGCGAAGGAGGTCCTCGACTAGCGTCGTTCCGAAGTGGTTTCGGTCAACGTTCGCAGTGTCATAACCGTATTCGCCTTTTGCGCCGATGGTTAATCGTAATGCGCTTTGCCTTGCTGAAAATCCGGGCAACCGGGTTTTCCATTTTTCGTTGGTAGGCTCGATTGGACTCGAACCAACGACCCCCACCATGTCAAGGTGGTGCTCTAACCAGCTGAGCTACGAGCCTGCGAAGAGATGAGATTATATGGACCCTTTAGAAGCTTGGCAAGCACTTTTATGCTTTCACAGGAAAGTGCGATCAACTCTTCCTCGCGGCACGCACGACGCCGCTCACTTCGCCAAGCAGCGTGCAGGCGCGCTGCACCTGTGACGCACTCGATACTTCGACCGTGAACTGCATGAACGCGGCATTGCGCCGGCTCATCGTCTTCACACCCACCACGTTCATCTTCTCGCGCGCGAATACTTCCGAGATGTCGCGCAGCAAGCCCTGGCGATCCTGTGCCTCGATCGTCAGGTCGACCGGATATACCGACGAGCCGCGCCCGCCCAGCACTTCGTTCGACCAGGCGGTCTGCAGCACGCGTTCGGGCGCGCGCCCCGCCATGCGCAGGAACATCGGGCAATCGCTGCGGTGAATCGACATGCCCTTGCCGCGCGTGACGAACCCGCTGATCTCGTCGGGCGGCGCCGGCCGGCAGCAGCGCGCAAGCTGCGTGAGCAGGGCGTCGACGCCGACCACCAGCACGCCCGTCGATGCGCCGTGCGCCACGCTTGCGCCACTGCTGCGCTTTTCGAATTGCGCCGGCGCTTCGGGCTGCGGCTCGGGCGGCGGGGTATCGGAGAGTGCCTGCTCGATATTGCGCAAGCTGTACTCTTCCTTGCCGACAACCGCGAACAACTCCTCGGGCGCCTTGAAGCCGAGCTTCGACGCGAGCTGATCGAGGTTGACCGACGTCTTGCCTTCGCGCTGCAGCGTCTTTTCAACCATCGCGCGTCCATTCGCGATGTTCTCTTGCGACTCGACCGCGTTGAACCACGCGCGCACCTTCTGCCGCGCGCGGCTGCTGTGCAGATAGCCGAGCTGCGGATTGAGCCAGTCGCGCGACGGGCCGCCCTCCTTCACCGCGACGATCTCGACGGTCTGCCCGTTGTGCAGCGGGGTATTGAGCGGCACCATCGCACCGTCGACACGCGCGCCGCGGCAGCGATGGCCAAGCTCGCTATGCAGGTGATACGCGAAGTCGACCGGCGTCGCGCCTTGCGGCAAGGCGATCACGCGCGCTTGCGGGGTCAGCACGTAGATGTGGTCATCGTCGAGCGTCGCCTGGCGCAGTTGCTCCCAGGACTTGCTCGCGCCGTGCTCACCTTCGGCGACGTCGTCTTTCCACGCGAGAAGCTGCCGCAGCCATGCGATCTTCTCGTCGTATTTCTCGCTTGCGCTGAATTGCCCGCCGTAGCCGCGCGTGCCCGCTTCCTTATAGCGCCAATGCGCGGCCACCCCGTATTCGGCAAAGCGATGCATCTCCTCCGTGCGTATCTGCACTTCGAACGCGCGGCCGTCGTCGCCGATCACAACCGTGTGCAGCGACTTGTAGCCGTTCGGCTTCGGCCGCGAAATGTAGTCGTCGAACTCCTTGGGCACCGGCTGCCAGAGGTTGTGCACGATGCCGAGCACCGTGTAGCAGTCCTTGATGTCCGGCACGATCACGCGAAACGCGCGCACGTCGTAAAGCTCGGCGAAATCGAGCGACTTGCCGCGCATCTTGCGCCAGATACTGTAGATGTGCTTCGGCCGTCCACTCACTTCGGCATCGATTTGCGCGGCCGCAAGCTCGCGCTGCAAGCGCTCGATCGCGCTCGCCACGTACGTTTCGCGCTCGATGCGCTTTTCGTCGAGCAGCTTCGCGATGCGCTTGTAGGTGTCCGGATCCTCGAAACGGAAGGCGAGATCCTCGAGCTCCCACTTGAGTTGCCAGATACCGAGCCGGTTCGCGAGCGGCGCGTAGATGTCTAGCGTTTCGCGCGCGACGTCGGCGCCCGGCGAGCGCTTCGCCGACGCGTAGTAGCGCAGCGATTGCAGACGGGAAGCCAGCCGGATCAGCACGACGCGAATATCCTGCGCGAACGCGAGCAGCATCTTGCGCAGCGCTTCGATCTGCGCGCGGCGCGCCGCCTGCGCATCGCGGCCCGCCTCGGGCATGGCGTTCTGCGCGGCCCGCGAGCTCAACGTGCCGAGACGCAGCAGCTTGCGCACATCGCAAACGAGCTGCGCCACGTCTTGCCCGAAGCGCTCACCGATCACCCGCTCGAACTCTTCGAGATGCGGCACCAGTGTAAAGAGCGCGGCAGCAAGCACGGCCGGCGGATCGACGTTGAGCGTGCGCATGATCGCCGCCGTGCCCGCCGCGTGGTCGGCGAGCAGCTCGCCCGAGGCAAGGCGCGCCTCACCCGCGTGCTCGCGCACGAAGGCGAGCGCGTCGTCGTAGGACGGCAACGACGGCGCGGCAGCGGCAACCGTATCGCCACTCATCGTTCGACCCTCTTCATGCAATACCCACCGGCGCACGGATTACGCGCGCATCAGCTCCTCTGAGCGGCCACGACGACGATTTCGACGAGGCATTCCGGGTTTGCAAGCTTGGCTTCGACGGTGGCGCGCGGCGGCGTGGCGCCTTGTGCGACCCACGCGTCCCACACGGCATTCATCCCTGCGAAGCAGCTCATGTCGGAGATGTAGATCTGCACCGAGAGCAGCAGCGATTTGTCGCTATTCGCCTCCCCGAGCAGGCGGTCGATATGGCCCAGCACTTCGCGCGTCTGACCGGAGATGTCCTGCGCGGTGTCTTCCGCGATTTGACCCGCCAGGTACACGGTGCCGTTATGAATCGCGATTTCCGAAAGACGCGCGCCGACGTGGTGACGAATGACTGCCATGGGGATAAATCCTGAATCGATAAGGGTTGAGAGTCCATTGCACCGCGCCGCGGATAAAGCCGACGGCGCCGCGCGCCAGACCATTATTATGACGCCGCCTCGCGCTCGCCAAGGAAGAAGCGGCGCGCGACGCCGATCTGCGCGGCATCGAGGAACGCCGGCGCATGGCCCACCCCAGGTATTTCCACGCTCGATACGGCGCGTCCGCGAGCGACCATTTGCGCCACCGTCTCCGGCGAAAGCAGATCCGATTGCGCGCCGCGCACCACGAGCACCGGCGAAGCGATCGACTGCAGCGAATACCACAGCGCCGCCTCGCCCGCCGCGCTCGCCTCGGGGCTCGAAACGCCAAACGGCACCGCAATGGCGGGGTCGTAGCGAAACTCCCACGCGCCGTCGCTGCGCTCGCGCAAGAGCGGCGTATTGATTTCGCGCCATTCGTCCTGCGTGAGCGGGCCAAACGATTCGGCCAGCATCGCGGCATGGTCGATGCCTTCTTGCAGCGTCGCAAACCGCACCGGCTTGCCCACGTACGAGCCGATGCGCTCGAGCGCCGGCGGCTCGATGTGCGGGCCGACGTCGTTCAAAAGCAGCTTGCGGATCGGCGTGCCAGGCAGGCCCGCAAGCCCGAGGCCCAT
>DASZGN010000143.1:0-2556 GCA_035938775.1 Trinickia sp. | reverse complement strand
TCACCCAGTGCCTTCGCCTGATGGTCCTCGAGCATGCCAAGCGTCATGCACGTTTCGAGCCCCATCGCCTTTACGCCGCGGATCATGTCCGTGATCGGCTCGAGATGACGGTCCTTCGGATTGCGCCAGGCCGCGCCCATGCAAAAGCGTGTCGCGCCGTTTTCTTTCGCGATGCGCGCGGCCGCGAGCACCTCGTCGAGCGGCATCAGCTTTTCCGCCTTCAGCCCCGTGTCGTAGTGCGACGATTGCGAGCAGTACTTGCAATCCTCTTCGCAGCCGCCCGTCTTGATCGAGAGCAGCGTGGAAAGCTGCACGACGTTCGCGTCGAAATTCTCACGATGCACTTGCTGTGCGCGGAACAGCAAGTCGTTGAACGGCAGCTCGTAGAGCGCGACCACGTCGGCTACGCGCCAGCGCGCCGCGCCGCCTTGTGCGTTCGGAGCGGCTACGGCGGCAGCGGCCGTGACGGGTGCCTGAGCGGCGCTTTGGGCTTGAGTCATGTCGTCAATCCTTTTATTCAAAGAGTCGAATTGAAGTCGAAGTCGAAGTTGGAATGAAGCGTGCGTTCAACGCTGCAGTGTCCGCAATGTTCGCAATAGCGTGTCGATGTCGAGGTGCGCCGCGGCGACATCGGCCGAAGCCGGCGCAAGATGCGGCACGGTGCCGATGAACGGAACGCGGTGCTCCGCGTCGAGCCGCATGCGCACCGCGTCGATGTTTTCTTCAGCAAGCGCCATGGCCGGATCCACACGGTTCGCCACCCAGCCGGCAAGCCGCAGCCCGCGTGCGGCGATCGCCTCGGCCGTGAGGAGCGCGTGGTTGATGCAGCCGAGCCGCACGCCCACCACCATCACGACAGGCAAACCGAGCGCGCAGGCGAGATCGGCAGCATCGTGCGTATCGGTGAGCGGCACGCGAAAGCCGCCCACGCCTTCCACGACGACAACATCGGCACGCGCGCATGCTTCGCGGTGGCACGCGACGATGTGCCCGATGTCGAGCGTGACGCCCTCATGCGCGGCGACGATGTGCGGCGCCGCAGGCGTTTTGAGCAGGTACGGCGTGCGCATCGCGGGCGGCAGCACGACGCTTGCCGCCGCGTCGAGCTGATCCGCGTCTTCGTTATGCCATTGTCCGTCGAGCTCGAACGCGCCGGCCGCGATCGGCTTCATCGCCGCGGCGCGCAGTCCCGCCGCCGTAAAACCGCGCAACAGTGCGCAGGAAATTAGTGTCTTGCCGATCTCGGTATCGGTGCCGGTGACGAAAAGCGACAGCGGCGCGCTCATGCTTGCTCCGTGCTTTGGACGAGCGCGGCCTCGAGCCGCGCGAGGTCGTCGTGAGAATGGGCCGCCGACAGCGAAATGCGCAGCCGCGAGGTGCCCACGGGCACCGTCGGCGGACGGATCGCCGGCACCCACAAGCCGGCGGCATCGAGTTGCGCGGCGAGCGCGAGCGTTGCGTCGTTTTCGCCGACGATGAGTGGCTGCACGGCCGTGTGCGAATCGACGGGCCGCCAGCGCGTTCGCTTGAGGATCGCGCGCGTGCGCTCGATGAGCGCCGCAAGATGCGCGCGTCGCACATCGCCTTCTTCACCCGCGATCAACGCCACGCTTGCCGAGACCGCATGCGCGACCGCGGGCGGCGACGCCGTCGTAAAGATGTAAGGGCGCGCCCGTTGCAACAGCCATTCGATGACCGTTTCGTGCGCGATCACCGCCGCGCCCGCGACGCCCGCCGCTTTGCCAAGCGTGCAGACATAGACGAGATGCGGCGACGAAAGCCCGACCTGCGCGAGCGCGCCGCGGCCTTGTGGGCCAAGCACGCCGAAGCCGTGCGCATCGTCGACGACAAGCCATGCGCCGTGTCGTTCCGCCAGCTCGAGCAGGGCGGCGAGCGGCGCGAGGTTGCCGTCCATGCTGAACACCGTGTCGGTGACGATGACCTTGGTGGCCGCGTCGGACGCCTCGAGCATCGCCGCGAGCGCACCGGTATCGCAGTGCGGATAGACCTGCACATCCGCGCGCGAAAGACGTGCCCCGTCGATCAGCGATGCGTGGTTGAGCTCATCGGAGAAAAGCACGGCGCCGCGGCCGGCAAGCGCGGTCAACGTCGCGAGATTCGCCATGTAGCCCGTGCTGAAGCTGAGCGCGCGAGGTGCGTCGACAAAGCCGCCAGCGAACGCGGCGAGATCGTCTTCGAGCTTCACGTGCGCACGCGAGTGGCCGCCGAGTAGGTGCGATCCGCCGCTGCCCGCGCCATAGCGCCGCGCGCCTTCGGCATGCGCGGCGACGAGCGCCGGATGCGCGGCAAGTCCCAAGTAGTCGTTGCTCGCGAAGCCGACGATCTCGCGGCCGTCCACGTTCATATGCGCGGCGCAGGCCGTCTCGGCGGTGCGCCGGCGGCGCGTGAGACCGCGCGCATCGAGATCGGCGAGGCCTGTGCGAAGGGTATCGAGAAGCAACATCAATGCCCTCCGTGGTTGAGCGTCGCCTCGAATGTCTCGCAAGTGCGCGAGGCAAGCAGCGCAATTTCTTCGTTGTCCAAAATATAAGGGGG
>DASZGN010000142.1:0-8717 GCA_035938775.1 Trinickia sp. | reverse complement strand
CCCAAGGCCGGGGTGCGGTGTCCGAACTACTTCCTCGCGGGCGACAAGGCGAGCCAATACCAGATGGAAGGCACCGACACGTTCGAAGATGTGCGCTGGCGTCTGATCTGGAAGGATTCGCGCTACGCGAGCGGTGGCATTCCCGCCGAAGAGGCCGACTACTTCCTGCCGGAGCAGGCGGCGGTCGAGTCGCGCACACGCGCCGCCTATCCCGGCGACACCTGCCCCGAGACCGGCGAATGGTTCTCGAACCACCTGCGGAAGAAGGTGCGTGTGGAAGCCGGTACGCCTATGCCGGGACCGGAGCTGAGCCCGAACGGGAACATGGTCATCTGGTACCTCAAAATGCAGACCCCGCAACCGGAGCCGGAACTGTTGCCCGGGGATCCCGTCGAGATGCTTGGCTACAACCCAGTCGTCGAGCCGAAGCCCGTGTACTGCAAGACGGGCCAGTTGTGCCCGAAGACGGGCCTCTGGAAGCCGATCGTGCCGACCGATATCGAGGGCTACGAAGTGTTATCACGCCCCGGCGGTTACGCGATGAGCCCGCTTTTTGCGAAGGCCGGCAATCCGATGCCGCCTTGCGGAGCCTACACCCGCGAGGACGAGGCACGGATCGTCTGGAAGTGGATTGGCGAGAACGGGGAATATGCAGACGCGCCGATCTACTTCAAGCCATCGTGAGCCGGTCGCACCTGCGGGCCCCCTGTCGAGCTGAACGGGTCACGGCTGCCTGCCGCAGCGCGTGTCGTTTCACAGCACCCGACTCCAGCTCACCAGGCATCGTGAACCTACAGCGATTCGACCGCGTCCGCCCACAAGAACCACAACGGAGTGGCATGAGCGAGCTTAGCAACAGCGCGCCACTCCGTACCTGACGTGCCGTCCAACAACAACGAAACCCGCGATGCCATGTTTTACCTTTGTCGCAGGCAAGAATGAGAATGCTGCGCGTGACCGCGCGTTCTTCCTGCTGAAGAAGTACACCAGCGCCACGCTGCTGCGCGCCATTGATCTTTACGCAGCGTTTCTGCGCGATTTTGAACGGGAGATCAAGAAGCCTGGCAATGTTGAGATCAGTCCGCTCGGCCAGCCTATCTCCTATGACGAAGATCTGATGTATTTCCTCAAGTACCTGCAACCGTTGGAGTATGTGCGGCCCTTGCTGACCAACCCAGCTCGCCGGTCTGAGGCGTTTAGCATGCTGCGGGAGGCGATCGGATTCAGAGCTTTCATTTGGGGGCGGCGCTACGATGAGTGGGGAGCAGGCGAGCCTGGCACGCTCTTCTACAAGCTCGGCTATCGCAGGTTGCCCCACGAATCGATCGACGTTTTTGGGAAGGCCGACTTATCCTTCGCACTGGTTGCACTATCAAGCAAGAGCGCGTCGAATAAAGGTATTAAGCGCGCAATCGTTTCACTAAGCGCCAAGCACGACTCGCGAAAGGTGATGTGCTGAACCTATGAGAGCATCTTTGTCGACTCCGTGCCTAAAAACAGTATTCCACCGATCGTCTTTCCGCCACACCTGCCACCCTGCCCACCGAAGAACGAAAACAGCGAAGGCCAAGTGTGGAGCGGCCAGACGATACCAGTGACCGGTATCTGGGAGCCGTGGCCGGTCGATCCCAAGGCCGGCGTGCAGTGTCCGAACTACTTCCTCGCGGGCGACACGGCGAGCCAATATCAGATGGAAGGCACCGACACGTTTGAAGACGTGCGCTGGCGTCTGATCTGGAAGGATTCGCGCTACGCGAGCGGCGGCATTCCCGCCGAAGAGGCCGACTACTTCTTGCCGGAACAGGTGGCGGTCGAGTCGCGCACGCGCGCGGCCTATCCCGGCGACACGTGACTGCCCTTCATCGCCGATCGAACGCGGATCCGCGAGCACAGACACGCGTTCGCGCAGGAACGTAACGATGTGCAGAGCAACGGCGTGGTCCAGCTCGATGAGTTGCTTCTCGGCGGTTGGTTTGCGAGACCTCAATCCGCCAAGCCCAGCCGCGCCTCCACCACGTCTAGCGCCAAGGTCTGTTCCTTACCGGTACGGATGCGCTTGACCACGCGCTCGGCCAAGTACAGTTCCTCCAAGTCATCCAGGTGCTGCACGATCGCCCCGGCGCGAACATCGCATCGCCGCGGAACGTGACCGCAACGTCGGCGAACGCTCGCGAACGAACGAACGCCCCAGCCACAGGAATAGCCGATTTGAGGCCGCCCGCCCGACGACCTCTTACCCCCTCACGCGCGACCCACCGCTTCCCGCCGCGCTTCGTCCCCGCGCGTTGCCTGCACATCGCCTGCCGTTCGCGCGAGCACCGGCACCAGTGCCGCACCCGTATGGCTTGCCCCCACCGCGACAAGCGTCTCAGGGTCGGCCGCGGCAACCACCGTGCCGCCGCCCGCTCCCCCCTCCGGCCCCAAGTCGATGATCCAGTCCGCTTCGGCGATCACATCGAGATCGTGCTCGATCACGATCACGCTGTGGCCCGCGTCGACGAGCCGATGGAGCACGCGGATCAACCGCGCGACATCGGCCATATGCAGGCCGACCGTCGGCTCATCGAGCACGTAAAGCGTATGCGGCGCCTTCTGCCCGCGTCGCGTCACGTCGTCACGCACCTTCGCGAGCTCGGTCACGAGCTTGATGCGCTGCGCCTCGCCGCCCGAAAGCGTCGGCGAGGGCTGGCCAAGCGTCAGATACCCCAGGCCCACGTCCTTCATCAACTGCAGCGGATGAGCGACGTTCGGCATCGCCGCGAAGAACTCGACCGCCTCGTCGATCTCCATCGTCAGCACATCGCCGATGTTCTTGCCGCGCCATGTCACCGCAAGCGTCTCCGGGTTAAAGCGCTGACCATGGCAAACATCGCACGGCACTTTCACGTCAGGCAGAAAGCTCATGCCGATGGTGCGAACGCCCTGGCCTTCGCAGGCCGGGCAGCGCCCTTCACCGGTGTTGAACGAGAAGCGCGAAGCCGCATAGCCGCGCGCCCGCGCCTCGAGCGTTTCGGCGAAGAGCTTCCGGATCGTGTCCCACACGCCGATGTAGGTGGCCGGGCACGAGCGCGGCGTCTTGCCGATCGGCGTCTGGTCGACCTCGAGCACGCGGTCGATCGCCTCCCACCCCGAGATCGATGCGCAGCCCTGCCAGCGATGGGTCACCGTGAGCGGCGCGCTCGCGCGAACTTGCATGCCGACCCGGCGGCTCGGCTGGGACGACTGCTGCTGTCCCGCTTTCCCCTGCGTCTCTTGCGCGGCGCGGCGCGCGCGCCGTGTCGCCGGCGATGACAACACCGAGCGTCCCACCGCATCGAGCAGGTTCGTCATCAGCACGTCCCGCGCGAGCGTCGACTTGCCCGAACCGGAGACGCCCGTCACCGCGACGAGCCGCGCAAGCGGAATGCTCACCGTCACATCGCGCAGATTGTGCAGGCTCGCGCCGTGCACCGTCAGCCATCGCTCCGGCACGCTTGCCTGCGCGTCCGTTCGTGCTTGGGCCTGCGCCTTGGCTCGCCCAGCGCTCAACGCTTCGACCCGCACCTCGCGGCGCGGCTTGAGCGGATGCGCGATGGGCCGCGCGAGGCACTGCCCCGTCACCGACTCCGGGTGCGCAGCCAAGTCGCCCACGCCCCCCTCCGCGACAAGCCGCCCGCCGCGCTTCCCGGCGCCGGGGCCAATGTCGATGATGTGATCCGCGCGCCGAATCGTATCTTCGTCGTGCTCCACGACGACGAGCGTGTTGCCCTTCTCGCCAAGCTTGCGCAGGGCGTCGAGCAGGATGCGGTTGTCGCGCGGATGCAGGCCGATCGTCGGCTCGTCGAGCACGTAGCACACGCCCTGCAGGTTGCTGCCGAGCTGCGCGGCGAGCCGAATGCGCTGCGCTTCACCGCCCGACAAGCTCGGCGCCGCCCGGTCGAGGCTCAGATAGCCGAGGCCCACCTCTTCGAGAAAACGCAGGCGGCTCGCGATTTCGCTCACCACGTCGCGCGCGATCTGCGCGTCGCGCCCGGAAAGCGCGAGCGTGTCGATCCAGCGCCGCGTGTCGGCGACCGTCAATTGGCCGACGTCGACGATCGATCGTCCATCGAACGTCACCGCGCGCGCGGCCTCGTTCAGGCGTGTGCCACCGCAATCCGGGCACGGCGTGTCGGCAACGTCCTCCGGCTCCTGCTCCTCTGCCGGCAGGCTTTGCTCGCGACCGCGGCCGTCGTCGGCGGCAAACGCGGTGTCGTCGAACGCCGCGCGCTGCTCGCGCGTGAGCGCGAGGCCCGTGCCCACGCAGCTCGCGCACCAGCCGTGCTTGCTGTTGTAAGAGAACATGCGCGGATCGAGCTCGGGATAGCTCGTGCCGCACACGGGACACGCGCGCTTCACCGACAGCACCTCCAGCGTGCCGATGCCCGCCGTCGGGCGGCCGGCGGCGAGCGCATCGGCTAAGCCGTCAAGCGGCGCGATCAAGTGCATGACGCCCTTGCCATGCTCGAGCGCCGCCTCGAGCGCGCGCCGCAGCTCGCCCTCGTGGTCGGCGGAGATCACGAGGTCGGCAACGGGCAGCTCGATCGTGTGCTCGCGAAAGCGCTCGAGCTTCGGCCATGGATCGACGGGGACGAACTCGCCATCGACGCGTAGATGCGTATGCCCGCGAGCCTTCGCCCATTTCGCGAGATCGGTATAGACGCCCTTGCGATTGACGACGAGCGGTGCGAAGAACCCGACATGCTCGCCCGCATGGTCGCGCAAGAGCTGCGCGGCAATCGATTCGACGCTCTGCGGCGTGACGCTCGCGCCATCGTGCACGCAATGCTGGATGCCGAGCTTCACGTAGAGCAGCCGCAGGAAGTGCCAGACCTCGGAGGTCGTCGCGACCGTGCTCTTTCTGCCGCCGCGCGAGAGCCGCTGCTCGATCGCCACCGTCGGCGCGATGCCGTAGACGGCGTCGACCTCTGGCCGTCCGGCAGGCTGCACGATCGAGCGCGCGTAGGCATTGAGCGATTCGAGGTAACGGCGCTGGCCTTCATGAAAGAGGATGTCGAAAGCAAGCGTCGACTTGCCCGAGCCCGACACGCCCGTCACCACGTTGAACTTGCCGTGGGGGATGTCGACGTCGAGCGACTTCAGGTTGTGCTCGCGCGCGTTGACGATGCGCACGACGTCCTCGCCTTCCACGGCACGCCGCGCGCGCGCCGCCGCGAGCGTCGATTGCAGCGGCACGCCGGCCTCGGCGATTGCCTCGGTTTTGCCCAGTGCGTGCTCGTAGTGGATCAGCGCGCGCCCCGTGTGCGAGGCATCGCAGGCTTTCACATCGTCGGGCGTGCCGGCAACAAGTACGAGCCCGCCTTCGTCGCCGCCTTCGGGCCCGAGGTCGATGAGCCAGTCGGCCGCGCGGATCACGTCGAGGTTGTGCTCGATCACGACGAGCGAATGGCCGCGCGCGAGCAGCTTGCCGAACGCGCGCATGAGCTTGGCGATGTCGTCGAAGTGCAGGCCCGTCGTCGGCTCGTCGAACATGAAGAGCCGGCCGCCTGCCGTGCTCTCGCCGCCGACCTTGCTCGCCGTCTCCGCAAGAAAGCCCGCGAGCTTCAGCCGTTGCGCCTCGCCGCCCGATAAAGTCGGCACCGGCTGGCCGAGCTTCACGTACTCGAGCCCCACGTCGACGATCGGCTGCAGCACGCGCAGCACATCGGCATCAGCGGCAAACAGCGCCACGGCTTCGCTCACGGTCAGCTCGAGCACGTCGGCGACCGACAGCGCGCGCGGCGGTCCGCCGTCGACCGAACGCTCGATCGTCACCTCGAGCACTTCCGCGCGATAGCGGCGGCCGTCGCAATCGGGGCAGCGCAGGTACACGTCCGACAGGAACTGCATTTCGATGTGCTCGAAGCCCGAGCCGCCACACGTCGGGCAGCGTCCGTCGCCCGAGTTGAAGCTGAACGTGCCGGCCGTATAGCCACGCTGCAAGGCGAGCGGCGCCTGTGCGAAGCGCTTGCGGATTTCGTCGAACGCGCCGACGTAGCTCGCCGGGTTCGAGCGCGCCGTCTTGCCGATCGGCGATTGGTCGACGAATACCGCGTCGGCGATGTGCTCCATGCCGCGCAAGCCGCGATGCGCGCCCGGCGTCTCCGTCGCGCGCCCCAATTGGCGCGCGAGCGCGGGATACAGCACGTCCTGGATCAGCGTCGATTTGCCCGAGCCCGAGACGCCCGTCACGCACACGAGCCGCGCGAGCGGAATCTCGATGGTGACGTCGCGCAGGTTGTGCTCGCTCGCGCCTTCGAGCGCGATGCGCGGCGTCGCGGCATCGACGGCGCGGCGTGCCCAATGCGTCGCATCGGCGACGTGACGGCGCGCACCCAGGTACTCGCCGGTCAGCGTCGACGCCTTCCGGATATCGGCGGGCGTGCCGTCGTAGACCACCGAGCCGCCACGCTCGCCGGGCCCCGGACCCATGTCGATCAGGCGATCGGCCGCGAGCATCACCGACGGGTCGTGCTCGACGACGACGAGCGTATTGCCCGCATCGCGCAATCGCCGCATCGCCTCGACGATGCGGTTCAGATCGCGCGGATGCAGCCCGATGCTCGGCTCGTCGAGCACGAAGAGCGTCTTCGTGAGCGAGGTGCCGAGCGCCGTCGTCAGATTGATTCGCTGCACCTCGCCGCCCGAGAGCGTGCGGCTCTGGCGATCGAGCGTCAGATAGCCGAGCCCCACGTCGCACAGGTACTTGAGCCGCGTGCGCACTTCGGCGACGAGCAGCTTCAGCGCATCGTCGAGCAGCGCGCTCGGTAGGGTGAGTTCGTCGAAGAACTTCCGGATGCGGCCGATCGGCATCAGCATCAGGTCATGCACCGTCAGCCCCGGCAACGCCTCGAGCTGCGCGCGCGTGAAGCTCGTGCCGCGCGGCATGAAGCGGTGCTCGGGGGCGAGCACGGCGTCGGCGTTCGGCTTCGTGCCGAGGCGCCAGAGCAGCGATTCGGTTTTGAGTCGCGCGCCGCCGCAGGTTTCGCACAACGTGTAGCTGCGGTACTTCGACAAGAGCACACGGATGTGCATCTTGTACGCCTTCGATTCGAGATACGTGAAAAAGCGCCGCACGCCGTACCATTGGCGCTGCCAGTCGCCGTCCCAGTCGGGCGAGCCGTCGATGACCCACTCGCGCTCGGCATCGGTCAGCTCGGCCCACGGCGTGCCGGTGCGCACGCGCGCACGGGCTGCGTAGCGCATCAGGTCATCCTGACATTCCTTCCAGGCCGGCGTCTGCAGCGGCTTGACGGCACCACCCGCAAGCGTCTTGCGCGCATCGGGGATCACAAGGCCCAGATCGACGCCGATCACGCGGCCGAAGCCGCGGCACACGTCGCATGCGCCGTAGGCCGAATTGAACGAGAAGAGCCCCGGCTGCGGATCGGCGTAGCGCAAGTCGCTGTCGGGGCAATGCAGGCCCGTCGAGAAGCGCCAGATTTGCGGATCGCCGGCGCGCACGCGTTCGGCGTCGGAGGCATTGGCGTTCGTCGCGTTCGTCGCGTTCGTCGCGTTGGAAGCGGTCGAAGCGTTCGTCGCGTTCAAAGCATCGACAGCATCGGAAGCATCAGGCAGCACATAGACGTTCACGCGCCCCGCGCCGCGCTTGAGCGACGCCTCGATCGCCTCGACCACGCGCACTTTCTCCGTCTTTTGCAGGCGAAAGCGATCGGCGACGACGTCGAGCACCTTGCGCACCCCGCCCGCCGAACTCACCTCGCGCTCGGCCTGAACGCGCGTATAGCCGCTTGCCGAGAGCCACTCCCCTACCTCTTCAGCGCTCGTGCTCTCGGGCAGCTCGACGGGGAACGTGACGACGAGCCGCGGATCGCGCTCAGCGGTGCGGGCGACGAGCTCGGCATAAATCGTTTCGGGGGTATCGTGGCGCACGGGTTGTGCCGTCGCCTTGTCGAACAGCTGCGCGGCGCGCGCGTAGAGCAGCTTTAGGTGATCGTTGAGCTCGGTCATCGTGCCGACCGTCGAACGCGAGCTGCGCACGGGGTTCGTCTGGTCGATGGCGATGGCGGGCGGCACGCCGTCCACGCGATCGACCTGCGGCCGGTCCATCCGGTCCAGAAACTGGCGCGCGTAGGCGCTGAAAGTCTCGACGTAGCGGCGCTGCCCTTCGGCATAGAGCGTATCGAAGACGAGACTCGATTTACCCGACCCCGATGGCCCCGTGACCACGGTCATCTCGCCGGTACGCAAATCGAGATCGATATTTTTGAGATTGTGTTGACGGGCTCCGCGAATGCGGATGACGCCGGAAGTCATGGAACGGTCCTTTGCAACGCACTGAATCGATCGGCACGCGCCGTCTTTTGAGATATGACGGCGCACAGGGCTGCAATGATAGACCCGTGTCGCAAATCAGGTCGCATGGTGGTGCCGCGCTGCTCTTTTGTTCGACGAAATCGACCGCTTGCGGGCATTGGGGTGATGCGGCTTAGCCGGTGCCCGTGGCTAGTGCCGCGTATGAAAAGCCGCGGGGGCTGAGGGTCATGGAAGGTGGCAAGGTTGCCCGGTCGGCACTTTGCGACGCGGCGTGCCGTGATGGATGAAATCGTCGATTGGCTCGGCTTTTACAATGCCCAAGACTGCATCCGAAGTTGAACTAATGTCAGCCCCATGACGTTCGAGAAGAACTGGGTTGCCGCTCAGCAAGGGCAAGCGGCTTGATTTCATCAGCTTTGGGA
>DASZGN010000141.1:0-2145 GCA_035938775.1 Trinickia sp. | reverse complement strand
GACACCTTAGCGTGGGCGTCGTTCGAAACGGCGACACGCCTCGCCGAATTCCTCGAACAATGCGCGTGACGTGAGGTCGGTTCCGATCAGGACTTCCGGGTGCCACTGCACGCCGAGCGCAAACGGGTTCCCGGGATGACGAAACGATTCGATAAGGCCGTCCGGAGCCACTGCTTCGATGGACAGAGGCGGCGCCAGCTTGTCGACGCCTTGCATGTGAAGGGAGTTGACCCGGATACGCTTCGCGCCTGTGAGTCCATGCAAGATCCCGCCTGGTTCCAGTATCACCTCATGCTTGAAGCGGTAACGTGTGACGAGCGCCTCTTTGAGATCTTCCCGGTGATCGGTCGAGCAGCCCGAAGCGTAGATGTCAGCGTCGAGCGTGCCGCCGAACGCGACGTTCATTTCCTGAAAGCCTCGGCAAATTGCAAGAAATGGCATCCCACGCGCGGCTGCCATGCGCATGATCGCGAGAGCGACATGGTCCCGCGCAGGGTCGGCGAGCCCCGCTGCGGGAGCCGGCTTGCCATGTCTCGCGTCGCGTAGATCGCGAAGGCAATGAACGCCGTTCAACGATGCGCCGGGGCACTCGAGCATTCGAGGGCGAGCGCCCGTCGTTAGCGCGAGATGGTCGTAAGCGATGCGACTGCCGCGCGACAATGCCACTTCGCGACGGGCGCGGTCGATGCGCGTTGCTCGCGTTGAGGGTTGCCACCCTATCCGCTCTTCGTCAAAAAACGCGGGAGAGCGCAGCGGCAGCCGCTCTTGCGCAAAACTGCCTGTGAGAAATCCCTTGGACAGCGGGGGGCGTTGATAAGGCGCTTCCGGCTCATCGCCCAGCAGCACGATATTGCCGTCGTAGCCGCGCTCACGAGCCGACGCGGCAAGTTGCACACCTGCATAGGATGCGCCGACGATCACGAGGGTAGTGCCCATCGTTCAGCCTTGACGCTCAGGAATGCGAACTACCAAACCCTCGAGCGTCGGGGTCACGATGATCTGGCAGCTGAGGCGGCTTTCGGGCCGGCGCTCGGCGGCCACGCCGTCGAGAAGTTCAAGTTCGGCGTCGTCCGCCATCGGCAGATCGGCGCTCGACGACGCATCGATGTACACGTGGCAGGTGGCGCACGACAAGCAGCCGCCGCACTCGGCGTCGATGCCGCGCACGTTGTGATGAATGGCCGCTTCCATGACGCTCGTGCCGACGCTGACGTCGATGTCTCGCCGGGTGCCGTCGCGAAGAATGTAGGTGATGATTGGCATGAGTTTTCCTTCTACCGGTGGGCTTGGCAGCGCGCAGCGCTCAGAACGTCGAGAAATATTCCCGGTGTTCCCACTCGGTGACTTCAAGGTTGAAGCGGTTGATTTCCGCTTCTTTCAATTTGCAGAAATAGTCGATGAATTCCGGGCCGAATCCTTCCCGGAGACATTCGTCCGCACGCAAAGCGCGCACGGCGTCGCCGAGCGTATGCGGCAGCGCTTCGGCCGGCGTTTCGTACGGCACGTCGGCCGACGGGCCGAGGACAAGCGTGCGGTTGATGCCGTCGAGGCCCGACAGCACTTGCGAACCGAAATACAGATAAGGGTTGGCCGTCGGCTCGCCGATGCGGTTCTCCAGGCGGGTCGCAGGGTCGTTCGCGCCGCCCAGCACGCGGATCATCACGCCGCGATTGTCGCGTCCCCAGATCGCGCGGTCCGGCGCGTTCGAGTACGGCCGGTAACGCTTGTAGCCGTTGATCGTCGGCGTCGACAACGCGGTGGCGCCTTGGGCATGGGCGAGCAGTCCCGCGAGATATTGCCGGCCCAGCTCGGAAAGCGCTTCGCCTTTCTGGGTGGGCATGAAGGCGTTCGTGCGATCCGAGATGCCCACGAGAGACTGACGCAGATGCCATCCGCTCGACACCACGTTCGGAATGCGCGGCCGGCACATGAAAGTGGCGTGATAGCCGTTGCGGCTGCAGATCTGCTTGACCGCGCTACGAAACAGGATCATGTCGTCCGCACTCTTGATGCCGTTCGTGGGCGCGAACGTGAATTCGAATTGGCTGGGACCGTATTCCACTTCGAGTGAGCGTATGGGGAGGTCGAGGCCTTCGATGCCGCGCCGGATCAGTTCGACGACGTCGTCGATCGCGTCATAACGCA
>DASZGN010000140.1:0-2570 GCA_035938775.1 Trinickia sp. | reverse complement strand
GTTGCGAGCACGATGCCTGGCACGGCAAAGACGATCTGCAGGTTGTGGTCGGTGAGCCACGGTCCGAGCCAGCCTTGGGCGCCGAACAACAGCACATAGACGAGGCCGGAAATAACGGGCGACACCGAAAACGGCAAATCGATCAGCGTCGTGAGCAGCGCCCGGCCCTTGAATTCGAACTTGGCGATCGCCCATGACGCCGCGAGCCCGAAAGCCAGATTCAGCGGTACGGCGATCGCCGCGACGGTGAGCGTGAGCGCGATGGCCGAGCGCGCATCGGGATCGGCGAGTGCCTCGAAGTAGAAGGCGACGCCCTTGCTCAGCGCTTGCTCGAACACGGCGGCAAGCGGCACGACGAGAAAGAGCGCGAGAAACAGCAAGGCGATGCCGGTAAGCGCGTAGCGCACGGCGCGCGATTCGGTCTGCGTGCGGACAGACGCCGGACGTACGCCGCGAGCCGGTTGCGCTGGGGATTGCACTGCGGTTTCGACGGTGGGGGCAACGCGGTTCATCGGAGCGCTCCATCGGCGGCAACGGACGGTACATCCGCGGTGCGCGGCGGCGCCGCCCGCCCCGATGCGCTCGTGCGGCGCTGCCAATGCCATTGCAGCGCGTTGATGATGAAGAGCATCGCGAACGACGCGAGGAGCATCACGACAGCGAGAGCCGTTGCGCCCGCATAGTCGTACTGCTCGAGCTTCGTGACGATGAGCAACGACGTGACTTCCGACTTCATCGGTATGTTGCCGGCGATGAAGATGACCGAGCCGTACTCGCCGAGCGCGCGGGCGAACGCGAGCGCAAAGCCGGTCAGCACCGCGGGGGCGAGCGCGGGCAGCACGACGCGCGCGAAGATCTGCGCACGCGACGCGCCGAGGCAGGCCGCGGCCTCCTCCTGTTCGTGCTCGAAGTCTTCCAGCACCGGCTGCACGGTGCGCACGACGAACGGCAAGCCGATGAAAGTGAGCGCGGTCACGACCCCGAGCGGCGTGAACGCGACCTTCACGCCGAGCGGCGCAAGCCAGTGTCCGATCCAGCCGTTCTCGGCATAGACGGCGGCAAGCGCGATGCCGGCGACCGAAGTCGGCAATGCGAACGGCAGATCGACGATCGCATCGACCAGCCGCTTCCCGGGGAACGGATAGCGCACGAGCACCCAGGCAACGAGCAGACCGAACGCCGCGTTGATCAGCGCGGCGAGCGCAGCGGCGCCGAAGGTGAGACGGTAGGACGCCAGCACGCGCGGCGCCGTGACGGCCGCGAGGAATTGGCTGCCGCCGAGCGTCGCGGTCTTCAGGAACACGGCCGCGAGCGGAATCAGCACCACAAGGCTCAAATAGGCCAACGTGATGCCGAGTGTCATGCCAAAGCCGGGAAGCGCGCTAGGCTTGCGCAAAGTGAACGTCGTCATGCTGCTTCTCTCTTTCGGGGTCCCGCACCGGGATGCCGTCGCGCGGCTTGAGGCTGCCGCCGCGCTCTGGCGGTCGCTTCAGTGCGGCTGATAGATCGAATCGAAAACGCCGCCGTCGGCGAAGTGAATCTTTTGCGCGTTGGCCCAGCCGCCGAAAGTGCCGTCGATGGTGTACAGCTTCAGCTTCGGAAAGCGTGCGGTCAGCTCCGGCGGAACGCTCGCCGAGCGCGGGCGATAGAAATTGCGCGCGGCGATGCGCTGACCTTCGTCGCTATAGAGGAACTGCAGATACGCTTCGGCGACCTTGCGCGTGCCGTGCTTGTCGACGCCCTTGTCGACCACGGCCACGGGCGGCTCCGTCAGGATGCTCGCGGAGGGCACGACGATATCGAACTTGTCGGCGCCGAACTCCTTTTGCACGAGGAACGCCTCGTTTTCCCAGGTAATGAGCGCGTCGCCGAAACCGCGCTGCACGAAGCTCGTGGTGGCGCCCCGCGCGCCGGAATCGAGCACGCCGGCGTTACGGAAAAGCTGCGTGACGAAGGTCTTTGCGCTCGCCTCGCTGCCGCCCGGTCGATTCAGCGCATACGCCCAGGCCGCCAGATAACCCCAGCGCGCGCCGCCCGAGGTCTTCGGATTCGGCGTGACGATCGAGATGCCGGGCCTGGCGAGATCGTCCCAGTCCTTGATCCCCTTGGGATTGCCGTGGCGCACGAGGAACACAATCGTCGACGTGTAGGGAGCCGCGTTGTCGGGCAAGCGCTTTTGCCAGCCCTTGTCGAGAAGCCCCCGGTTCGCGAGCGCGTCGATGTCATAGGCGAGCGCAAGCGTCACGACGTCGGCCTGCAGACCGTCGAGCACCGAACGCGCTTGCGCCCCGGAGCCACCGTGCGACTGACGGATCGTCACCGCCTCGCCCGTGTGTGCCTTCCAGTTCGCCGCGAAAGCCTGATTCACTTGCTGGTAGAACTCGCGCGTCGGATCGTAGGAAACATTGAGGAGCGTCGCGTCGGCTCGCGCTTGCGCGCTGATGCCGAGCATGGCGGCCATCGCAGCGCCGAGCGTTGCGCCGATGAGCTTGCGGCGAAAAGCGCTCCAGGAATGTTTTGCCGTTTCCTTCATATTCAAACCGTCTCGCGTGGAAAGCCTTAAAAGTCGG
>DASZGN010000139.1:0-10160 GCA_035938775.1 Trinickia sp. | reverse complement strand
GTTCGCATTCAAGTCGCGCGAAATGCCGGCGAGCCCCACTACTTCGCCGGCCTTGTTGCGAAGCGGGACCTTCGAGCTCAAGCACCAACCGGGTTGACGTCCTGGATAGAGATGCAGCTCGAGCTGATCGATCATCGGCCCGCCCTCGGCGAGGACCATCTTGTCCTGCGCCATATAGACGCCGCCGAAGCGGCTCGGAAATACCTCGCCCGCCGTCTTGCCAAGCAGTGCCCGCTTTTCCTTGCAGCCGCAGCGCATTGCCAGCGTGCGGTTCACCAGCACGTAGCGCGTTTCGTAGTCCTTCACGAAGAACACGACATCGGGCAGCGCATCGAGTATCGGTTCGAGCTGGGCAAAATGCGGCAGCATGTCCGCAAGCGTCTCGGCCGCGGGCGGCAGTGGCAGGGTCGTAGTTATCATCCGTGTGTCGCGCGAACCCGAGGGTGCTTGACAGGCGTCGTCAAGGTGCCTCGATTATAGGGCGCGCGTCGGTGCCGGATGCCGATGCGGCCGCGATCAATGTCTCGATTCGCGCGGGGCTGAAAGGCGGGCGCGGCGCGCCGATGTGCCAGCCGAAATAGGTTTGCGCCGCCGCTCCACAGATGCGGCCCTGGCATGCACCCATGCCACAGCGCGTATGCAGCTTCGCATCGCGCCAGTTGCGATGCGCGGCAACCGCACCGAACGGGACATCCTCGCAGCGGCACAGCGTCGTCTCGGCACCAGGCCACGCACGCGCCTCGGCGCCTAGCGTGAAGGCGCGCTCCACACGGCCGGCAAAGCGTTGCCAACGCTGCCTTGCCGACACGAGTGTCGTCGGCACACTCGTGCCGCTTGCCACGCGCCCGGCGATCTCGCCTTCGATCGACGCCAGCTCGACGCCGCCGATGCCGGTGCACTCGCCCGCCGCGAACACGTTGCGCGCCGAGGTGCGCTGCAACTCGTCCACGGCAATCGCCCCGTCGGCCAACTCGCAGCCAAGCGCCTGCGCGAGCGTCACATTCGGCAACAATCCATAGCCGCAGGCAAGACGATCGCAATCGAGCGACACTTCGCGCGTGCCTCGACGGACCGTCACCTGCTCGATGCGGCCGTTGCCACGCGCTTCGCGCACGACGCTGCTGGTCCAATATCGCCTGAGCGACCAACCGCCGGTGAGACGCGCCGCTTGCCACAGCTTTGACGGTGTGGCGGCAAGCGACACACCGAAGCGCGCGACGGCCGCAGGCGACGCCTGCTCGAGCACGGCCACGACATGCGCACCCGCCTCGCGCGCGCTTGCGAGCGCCGCGATCAGCAACGGTCCGCTACCCGCAATCACCACGCGCTCACCGCGCACCGGCATGCCGCCCTTGATCAGTGCTTGCAAGCCGCCGGCGCCCGTCACGCCCGGCAACGTCCAGCCGGGAAATGGCAATAGCCGCTCGCGCGCGCCAGCCGCCACAATCAGCTTGCCGTATGACAGTCGCACACCGCCTTCTATCGTCGATTCGATGACGAGCTGGTTGGAGCACATCGATGCAACCACACGCGCTGAACAGAAGATCGACACGTTCGACCGCTCGCCAAGCTCGGCTAGGGTATCGGCCAGCATGCCGCCCGCGGGGTGCCGCGGCCCCTGCCGCCAGACTTGGCCGCCCGCGCGCGGATTGTCGTCGATGAGCGCGATCCGCATGCCGCTTGGCGCGGCCGCTCGCACCGCGGCAAGCCCCGCCGGCCCCGCGCCGATCACGACGATATCGAAATGGCGGGTCATGCCGAGCCCCCATCGGTTCGAATGATCATGCCGTCTCGGCAAACGGTTTGGCACGCCAGCACATAAGCATGATCGTCGACCGTCACTCTGCACTCCTGACAAATTCCCATGCCGCAAAGCGCCGCGCGCGGTTCGCCGTTTACCGATACGCGCGTGCCCCGAATGCCATGCGCAAGGACCACCGCAGCCGCGACGCTCGTCTGCGCAGGCACGTCGAGCGTCTTCCCATCGACGCTCACGCGCACGGATTCGATAGCGGACGTTTGGCGCGCGCGCATCAGCGGCTGCACTCCGTCGCAAACCGCACGGGCAAATACGGCTCGAGCGCTATCGCTGCCTGCGCTCCCGTTATTTGCGCCGCCAGAAGCTGAGCCGTGGCAAGCGAGGTCGTTACGCCGAGCCCTTCGTGCCCTGCCGCGATCCATACGCCAGGTGCGTCGTCGCCGGCTGGGCCGATGAGTGGCAGGCCGTCGGGCGTGGCCGCGCGAAAGCCCGTCCATGCGCGCAAACTGCTCATCCGCGGTAGGGCCGGCAAGTATTGCGCGGCACGTGCAAGCATTTTCGCCAAGACGGGCAACTCTACAGCCGCGTCGGTAGTGTCGAATTGACGCGATGAACCGATCAGCACCTGGCCGGTAGGACGCGACTGCGCGTTGAAAGCGACCGATGTCCCGGCCGCCTGATGCGCGCTCTTGATGTAGCCAAGCTCGAGCAACTGATGGGAAATGAAGCCCGGATAGCGGTCGGTCACGAGCAGATGCCCTTTCTTGGCTTTGAGCGGCAGTGAAGGCACGAGGCGCTGTGCGTCGATGCCGTTCGCTACGACGATGTGTGCGCCTCCCACGCGTTCGCCGCTTGCGAGCGTCGCGTGACGCGCATCGACGGCCGTGACTTCGCATGACGTGCGCACACGAATATTTCGGGCTCCTGATGATTCGGTGAGCAACCACTGCGCAACACTAGGCGCGTACACGATGCTGTCGTCTTCGACAAGCAAGCCGCCGGTCATCGACGGTGCTAGCGCCGGTTCACACTCGCGCAACGAGGCGGCATCGAGCACATGCGACGCGATGCCGTGCGCGCAAAAGGCGTCGTAAAGCGCGCGCGCGGCCTCGAGCTCCTCGTCGTCGGCGGCGACCCAGAGCGTGCCGCAGCGCGCGTACGCATCGCAAGGGCGAAGCTGCGGTGCAAGCGCGAGCCACAGGTCGCGCGAATGACGGGCAAGCGCAAACTCGGCGGGCGTTTCGTTCATGACGACGATATGGCCCATGCCGGCCGCCGTCGCACCGCCGCCGATTCCGCATGCATCGAGCACATCCACGCGCATGCCGCGCGCGGCCAGCTCGGCAGCGCATGCCGCGCCGACGATGCCGGCTCCGATCACCACAGCATCGGCCGTCATGTCGCGTGCGCGTTCGGAATGCCAGCGAAGAACGGATCGTCCGCTTCGAAGCAAAGCTGCCCTTCGGCCATGATGTGCGCGCGGCCTGTGATGCTCGGCACGATGACGCGCCCGCCCTCGGCGGCCGTTTCGGTGGGGGCATTGGAGGCATCGTCCGCATGAAGCACGGAATAGCGCGCATCGAATACGCTGCCGATGATGCTTTCCTGCCGCCAGCGTTCGCCCTCGGCGAGCTTGCCGTCGGCGGCGAGACAGGCGAGTTTCGCGCTCGTGCCCGTGCCGCACGGTGAGCGATCGTAGGCATCGCCCGGACACAGCACGAAGTTGCGACTGTCGATGCCGGCACGCGATCCGGGCCCGAAGAGCTCGATGTGATCGATCAGCGCGCCGTTCGCACCCGTTATCCCTTGCGCGATCAGTGCCTCGCGGATTGCATGCGTGAACGCGGTCAGCTCGGCGATATGCGCGGGCTCGAGCGTGCGTCCGTGCTCCGAGACAAGAAAGAACCAGTTGCCGCCCCAGGCGATGTCGCCTGCAACCGGCCCGTGGCCGGGCACATCCACGGTCACCGCGCGCCGGTAGCGATACGCCGGCACATTGCGCACGGTCACGCTGCCGTCCTCATTCAGCGTCGCCTCGACGATGCCGACCGGCGTGTCGATCCGATGCCGACCCGGTGCAAGCCGCCCCATATAGGCGAGCGAGGCGATGAGGCCGATCGTGCCATGTCCGCACATCCCCAGATAGCCGACGTTGTTGAAAAAGATCACGCCAGCCGCGCAGTGCGGATCGTACGGCTCGCACAGCAGCGCGCCGACCATCACGTCCGACCCGCGCGGCTCGGTTACCACGCCCGCGCGCCAGCCGTCGAAACGTTCGCGCAGCAGGTCGCGGCGTTCGCTCAGGGGACCACTGCCGATATCCGGGCCGCCCGCCACGATGAGGCGTGTGGGCTCCCCACCGGTGTGGGAATCGATCATGTGAATTGTCTTCATAAGACCATGTTAGGAGCGCTGCAATGCCCCGTCTTGGCGACGATACGCGTCGGCGATGACGATTTCGGCATAACGGCGAACTGACTGCTCGCGCACTGTGCTGAAATCGTCATCGCCGGCGCGCGACGACGCAAGACTGTCGCATCGGACTTGCCTACACTGTACTTAGCATCCCGTTTGCCGAATTCATTGAGGAGACAAGCAATGGCACAAGTCTGGAAAGGCGTCATGCCCGCGGTCACGACCAAGTTTCACGAGGATTTCAGCATAGACCGCGCAGCGACGCAGCGGAACATCGAAGCGCAGATTGCAGCGGGCGTCGACGGCATCATCGTCTGCGGCTCGCTTGGCGAAGCATCGACACTGTCGCTCGACGAAAAGCTGGAGGTGCTCGACGCCGCCGTTGAAGCGGCGCGCGGCCGCGTGCCGGTGCTGCTCACGATCGCGGAGAACAGCACGCTCGACGGCGCTCGCCAGGCCGAGCGCGCGGCCCGACATGGCGCGGCGGGGTACATGGTGCTGCCGGGGTTGCGTTATCTGTCGGACCGGCGCGAGACCCTCCATCACTTTCGTACGATCGCCAAGGCAAGCCCGCTGCCGCTGATGATCTACAACAATCCGCTTGCCTATGGCGTCGACATGACGCCCGACATGTTTGCCGAAATTGCCGACGAGCCCAGGATCGTCGCGATCAAGGAATCGTGCGGCGACGTGCGGCGTGTGACCGATCTCATCAACGTGGTGGGCGAGCGCTTTTCGATTTTGTGCGGCGTCGACAACCTCGCGATGGAAGCATTGCTGATGGGCGCGCACGGATGGGTCGCGGGGCTCGTCTGCGCGTTCCCGCGCGAAACGGTGGCGATCTATCGACTGATTCAAGCGGGGCGAATCGACGAAGCGCGAGCCATCTATCGCTGGTTCGCACCGTTGCTCGCACTCGATGTCTCGCCGAAGCTCGTGCAGAACATCAAGCTCGCCGAAGCGATCGTCGGGCTCGGCACCGAGCCGGTCAGGCCGCCGCGCTTGCCTTTGGCGGGTGAAGAACGCAAGGCTGTCGAAGCGCTCATTCGCCACGCTATCGAGACGCGACCGTCATTGCCCAAGCTTTGAGCTTCGTGCGCTGCCGAAGGGGGCGTGCTTGGCCTTTTGCAGGCAGCACGCCCAATGAGAAGCGGGCGCGTTATAGCGCCGCGTTTTGAATGGTTCCTGTGTCGAGTGCGCGTTCGATCAGGCCTTCTTCGCGCGCCTTGCGGATCGCGTCAGCGATGAGCGTTTCGGGTGCTTCCATCTCGGCCTTGAGCGTGCCGATGATCCCGGAAGCGTCGAATATCACCAGCGTTTCGGCCGAATCGCCACGGCTGATGATGACGCGATGCGTCGATTCGCCTTCGCCGATACTTGCGCAAAAGCGAATCACCTGGCCGCCAATCAGTTGCTCGAAGTTCTGGATCATCCCCACGCCCTCCATCTAAAAAGCGTAAAAGCCACGCGCATTGTGCACACCAAAGCAAGCTTCATGCGCGAGCCGGCGGGGCGATGATTTTGTCAGAGAGAACGCCGCCTTGGCGCACGGGCGGCATCGATGCTCACGCCTCCGGCACCTGTCACGGAGAGCAGCAAAAATCCGCCGGCAATGCCGACATTTTTCCAGAAATGAATCACCATGTCGTGCTGTTCGGCCGCATTGGCAACGTTCCAGAAATCATGACCCAGCACCGCAGTAGCGATGCTGTATGCCGCCAGCAAGATGGCAAGCGGCCGAGTCACGAACCCCACCACGAGAAACACGCCGCCTACCACTTCGATCGCCGTCGCAATCGGCGCGCCGATTTGCGGGTACGGCACACCCTTACTTTGCAAATAACTTACGAAACCCGCGTAGCCGACGAGCTTCATGACGCCGCCCCACAGGAAGAGAATCGCGAGTGCGATGCGAGCAATAAAGATGAGGCCGGATTCGGCGGGACGCGCCATGAGCTGACTCCTCGAATCGGTCGAGATAAAAGGCCGGCGCGCCAGGCAGCGCGCGGATGCATGCTCAGCATATGCGTTGCAACCGGGTTTTCCAAGCGTGCCTGACAACGTAACGGATCAGAAAACCCTGTCTATATCGCCGAGGCTAGCGAAGGTTGGTTTTGACGATATCGATAATCTCGTCGCCTCGTCCACTCAAGACAGCACGCAGCATGAACAGGCTAAAGCCCTTGGCATGCGCGAACTCGATCTTTGGAGGCATGGCGAGTTCATTCTTTGCAGTTACCACATCGACGAGCGCAGGGCCCGGATGTGAAAACGCGGCTTTCAGCGCTCCGCCAAGCTCCTCCGACTTTTCAACCCTGATGCCGAATACCTCCGCACCCTTTGCAATTGCCGCGAAATTGGTCTTGCTCAGATCGACGTTTGTGTCGAGATAACCACTCGCCTTCAGCTCCATCGAGACAAATCCCAACAGGCTATTGTTGAAAACGACCACCTTGATCGGCAGATTGAGTTGTCGCGCGGTGAGAATATCTCCAAGCAACATCGACAGCCCGCCGTCGCCCGACAGCGATATCACTTGACGCCCCGGATTGGCGGCCTGCGCGCCGAGCGCTTGCGGCATCGCGTTAGCCATCGATCCGTGATTGAATGAGCCGTGCAGCTGGCGCTTGCCGTTCATCGTCAGGTACCGTGCGGCCCATAGCGTCGGCGTGCCGACGTCCGCGGTGAAGATCGCATCGTCGTTCGCGATCTCGTCGACCAGCTTGGTCAAGTATTGAGGGTGAATGGGTCTCGTGGGCGCCGATGGCACCGCGAGGTCGTCCAGATCTTTTCGTGCCGACCTGTAATGGTCGACCGCACGCTCGAGAAAACTGCGATCGTTCTTTCGCTGCAGACGCGGTAAAAGCGCTTTCACAGTATCCTTGACCGTCCCGACAAGCCCTAAATCCAAGGGCGCACGCCGCCCAAGTTGCGAGCCCCTCCAGTCAATCTGCGCGATTTTCGCGTGGCTCGGATAGAACGGCCGATAGGGAAAATCCGTCCCGAGCAGCAACAACGTGTCGCACGATTCCATTGCGTGATACCCGGAGCTAAAGCCGATCAGGCCTGTCATGCCGACATCGAATGGATTGTCCCATTCGACGAACTGCTTGCCGCGCAATGCATGAACTACTGGCGCGGCCAGTGCGTCCGCCAATGCCACCACTTCGTCGTGGGCGCCCTGCGTACCGCTGCCGCACAAAAGCGTAACGGCCTCCGAGCCATTGAGCAGTTCGGCTAGCCGATCCAGATCGGCGTCGGAGGGGACGATCGATGGCGGTTCGGCAGCGCTCCATGTCACGGGCTCATCGGGTGCCTCGGCGAGCGCGACGTCGCCCGGCAAGACGATAACGGCGACGCCACGCTCCTCGATCGCCGTGCGCATTGCGCGAGCGAGGACACGTGGAAACTGCTGCGGGTTCGACACCAGTTCGGCGTAATGGCTGCACTCCTTGAAGAGCTCCTGCGGGTGCGTCTCCTGGAAGTAGCCGAGGCCGATCTCGGTCGAGGGAATGTGCGCCGCAATCGCGAGTACCGGTTGATGATTGCGATGGCAGTCGAATAGTCCATTGATCAGATGCAGATTGCCCGGACCGCAGCTTCCCGCGCATACGGCAAGCCGCCCTGTCGACGCCGCATCGGCACCTGCGGCGAACGCGGCCGTTTCTTCATGACGCGTATGCATCCAGCGCATGGTTCCGACCTTGCTCATACTGTACGAAAGACCATTGAGACTGTCGCCCGTCACCCCCCAGATTCGCTCTACGCCCGCTGCTTGCAGCGCTTGCACCAGAAAGTCGGCGACCGATCGCTTTGCCATTTCACGCTCCTCAATGAAAAATGCTTGCGCACAAACGTCTTGCGCATCGCCCTGAAGATGTCTCTGCCAGTCTAGGCGTTTTAGCCCGGCGCCTGCTAAGCGAGACCTGCGTAATCGAAGCCGCTCTATCAAGCCCTGGTACGGTGCCGATGAATGCGTGTAAACCTATTTAGATATGAGGATTCCTCCGCGCCAAATGGATCGAGCCTGCTAAGGCGACACTTGCACCATGTCGCGCGCCCCGCGCGTGCCGCGCGTGCCGACCGTTTGCGACTCATTCTCGTCGTCAAACATCCGAAGTTGCCGCATCATTGGCGCCTCGGATCGCAGCCCGATCGCGTTGAGCAATCGGTAGAGCGTCGCACGCGATATGCCGAGCTCGGTCGCCGCGCTGGACAGGCTGTATGCATGCCGCGTGAGCGCCTCGCGCACGGCTGTGCGCTCCGCGTCACAGCGAATCTCGGCAAGCGTGCGGCCTGTCTTTGGCTCGGCTTCAGGCAAGCCGAGATCCGCGGCGGTGATAAAACGCCCCTCCGCCATCACGACGGCGCGGCGCACGCAGTTGATGAGCTCGCGCACGTTGCCAGGCCAGCCATAGTTGAACATCGCCGCAATTGCGTCGCTGGAAAAGCCACGGATCTTGCGGGCCCCGTCGCGCTTGTAGAG
Source organism: Trinickia sp. (assembly GCA_035938775.1). Taxonomy (GTDB): domain Bacteria; phylum Pseudomonadota; class Gammaproteobacteria; order Burkholderiales; family Burkholderiaceae; genus Trinickia. The sequence goes on along the minus strand of DASZGN010000139.1, from coordinate 1,500 downwards.
CGCGAGTGCGTGCTGCGCAAGGAGTTTGATGTCGCTGCCGCGTGCGCGCAGCGGCGGCTCGTCGAGACGCAGCACGCACAGGCGATGGTAGAGGTCCGACCGAAAACGCCCGGTGTCGATAGCGCTCATCAGATTGACATGGGTGGCCGATACGATACGTGCGTCGACTTTGATCGGTCCGTTACCGCCCAGCCGCTCGATCGTTCCTTCCTGCAAGAAGCGCAACAACACAGCCTGGCATTCGTGGGGCATGTCGCCGATCTCGTCGAGAAACAGCGTGCCGCCCGCCGCCGCTTCGATGCGACCGATCTTTCTTTGAAGCGCACCGGTGAACGCGCCGCGCTCATGGCCGAAAAGCTCGGACTGCAACAGCGTCGGCGGAATGGCCGCGCAGTTTATCGCGACAAACGCCTGTTTGGCGCGCGACGAACGCTCGTGTATCGCGCGCGCCGTGAGCTCTTTGCCCGTGCCCGATTCGCCCGCTATGAACACCGGCGCCTCGGTGCGCGCGCATTTGTCGACGTCGCGATAGAGCTGCTGCATGGCGTCGCACTCGCCAATCATGGTGCTGCAATGCGTTTCCGGCCGCGCATCGGAGGCTTGCTCGCGCAGCGCGGACAGGCCATGCGCATGACCGAGCACCATCGCGAGCCGTTCGTCGACGCATGGCAGCGTCACGAAATCGAAGCAGTAATCGAGGATAAAGCGGCGTATCGCCTCTTCTTCCGCCTGGCCGGGGCGGACTTGCGCGATCCACGTCGCATCGGCATGCGAAACACACGATCCGAGCTCGGCGAGTTGTTGAGCCGTGCAGCTTCGCGGCAACTCGACGACGCCGACGCGAATGGCGCCGCGCTCGAGCATGCGCTCCACCTGATGAGGTGTCTTCGCATGGACGACATGCCAGCCCGCCGCGTCTAACGCCTCGACGGTATCGAGATCAGGTTTGAGCGAAACAAAGAGAACGGTACGCTCCGCATGGTGCGGATTGAATGCGTCAGTCATGATGCCCCCGTATAGACAAGCGAAACGCGCTGCTGGCTTACATTACACCGAGCGCGTCGATGTCATGTTGATCTCGGTCAATTTGGAGCCGCCCCGCTTGCGCGATGTTTTCGGTCCGGTTCGAAATCGTCGTGAAGAGTCTTCTGGGTGCGACTCTGTCGTTTGCCTGCTTCTTTCAAGCGCTTTGATCCGCCAACCGAATCGTTTGATTCCGATTCGCCATGCGCGTCACGCATCTCGACTGGGCATGAGATAGCACGATAGGCGTAGCCGCGACGAATTGCCATAGGAAAAAACGCGATCTGGCCGAACACCAAGCCACGTGCGGGAAAACGGCTTGACCATGCTCGGCATTAGCGTTGGTGGCCCGCGGTGCACGCTACGTCGATGGTGTCACGTCTCATCCTTGAAACATTTCCGGCAGTTCCTTAACCTACCCAAGCCGAGTGGCCAAACCCTTGACGCCTGGATGCGGCAAGCCTGTCCCGCGCGCAC
>DASZGN010000138.1:0-3038 GCA_035938775.1 Trinickia sp. | reverse complement strand
ATGCTTGCGCAGCAGCGCGGGCCAGGCGACGAGCGGGTCGGCGAGATGCGCCGTGAACCCGGAGTTGCTCCCGTTGCGCGATGCATAGAGCGATGGCCCGCCCGTGCCGGGAAGCTCCATGATCCGTGCGGCGAGCGCTTGCGGCACCCACGGCGCTTCGCCCCGGATGCGCCGTGCGGGCGGCACGATGTCGAGCTCGGCAAAGTTGATGCGGTGGTATGCGTCCATGCGCTGGGCCGCGCTCAGCCGCTCGACCCGCGCGTGCGGCAGTGCCCGGCCTTCGAGCTCGCGCTCGTGCGCCACGATGACGACGTCGTTCTCGTCCGCGACGAACGCGCCCGGCGACGCGACCCAATGGCGCACCCGCTCAAGTCCGACCTTTGCGACGATTGCCCCGACGAGCGTGCCGTCGTCATACACCGGTGCGGCGATGTAGAGCCCGGGGTCGCCGCTAATGCGGCCGATCGAGTACGTCTCGCTCACCGAGCCCATGAGCGCGTTGGTCATGTAGGAGCGGGTGGAGACGTCCACGCCGATGAACGAACGCCGCGCCAGTGCGTTGCTCGAGGCGACGCACACGCCTTGAGCGTTCGCCAGCCAGAGATTTTCGAGGCCCGAATAGTCTTGTACGTCGTGCAAGAAGGCGTTGATGTTGGCGAGCGAGGCGCGTTTCATGAGCTGGGCGCGCAGCGCGGGTTCCCCGCCGGGGCGCTTCGCGGCATAATTTCGCGCTTGCGCCAGTCCGCGCTGGATCATGCGCACCTCGGCCAACGATTCGGGGATCGCGCGCGCCATGGCGAGGTCGCTTGCAATCAATTGCCCCATGTTGTCCGCGGCTGAAGACGACAGTGCCCACTGCGCGGCGAGCGCGTCGCTGAGCGCGTGTTCGGCGACACGGTCCGCGATGAAGCCGGCGATGAGCCAGCAGGCGAGCGGCACCGCCGCAAACCGCGTCAGGGCGAGCGCCCAGTGCAATGGTGCATCTTTCAGCGATTTTTTACGTACCTGCATTTGAATTTGCATCTGGTTGTGGCTGACGGCGCTTGACGCTCGAGGAGGGCAAACGAGCGGCGGCGCCATTCCCGGAGCGGCTCACTTGCCGAGCGCACGCTCCGGGTCCCCATTTGGCGCGTTAACGGCATTGCGGCTGCCCGTCTTTATAGGTAACGGTGGGTTTCCGGGGCCGGTGGGGCCGGCGCGGCCCCGAAAAGCGCGCTTCAAGGCGCACGGACTTGCCCCGTGCGGTTGTGCCTGAAACGCATGTTGTAGTAGTGTCGTGCCGTCAAAAATGTGGGAAAGACGACGGCTCTTGCAGTCTCGGTTCGCCTCAACGCATCACCGCATCCATTCGCTCGTCATGCTTTCATTCCGTTTTCCGGATCGTCTTGACGCTTTGCGCGTCTGCCGGCAAGCGCGCCAAGCGCTTGCGCGCCGCCGCACAGCACGGTTTGCCGCGCGTGTCGCAGCTTTTTCGTCGTGTGCCGGGGAGGGCGCCTGATGGACCTCAGCTTTAACCTGAACCGCACCGCGAATGCGTCGGTGTGGCGGCTCGCCCCGAACCGCTGGGACTTCGTCGCGTTCCCGCTCATCATCTGCATGATCGCGATGGCCGCGATCGGCTTTCATCAGACGATGGCGCCGATTTCCACGCTCAAGACGCAAGTCATTTCGCTCAATCCGGCCATGCTGCCGGAGTACGCGCTGCGCACGACGCTGCGCATGCTCGCCGCGATGGTCGCGTCGCTCGTGTTCACGCTGAGCTATGGAACGCTCGCCGCCAAGAGCCGCCGCGCGGGCCTGGTGCTGGTGCCGATCCTCGACATCCTGCAATCGGTGCCGGTGCTCGGCTACATCTCGTTTACGGTCACGTTCTTCCTGGCGCTGTTCCCGCAGCGCGTCCTCGGCGCCGAGCTCGCGGCGATCTTCGCGATCTTCACGAGCCAGGCGTGGAACATGACGTTCAGCTTCTATCAGTCGCTGCGGACCGTGCCGCGCGACCTCGACGAAGTCTCGCGCGGCTTTCACCTCACCCCGTGGCAGCGCTTCTGGAAGCTCGACGTGCCGTTCTCGATGCCGGGCCTCATCTGGAACATGATGATGTCGATGTCGGGCGGCTGGTTTTTCGTCGTGGCCTCGGAGGCCATCACCGTCGGCAACAATACGATCACGCTGCCCGGCATCGGCGCCTATCTTGCTCAGGCCATATCCGATAAGAACCTCGGCGCCGTCGGCTGGGTGATTCTCGCGATGACGATCGTGATCCTCGCCTACGATCAGCTGATGTTCCGTCCGCTCGTCGCCTGGGCCGACAAGTTCCGCATGGAGACGACGAGCTCGGGCAACGCGCCCGAATCGTGGCTGCTCGACCTCGTGCGCCGCACGCGCCTCATTCATCGGCTGCTCGTGCCGGCCGGCTGGTTGCTCGCGAACGCGGCCCGCCTGCCGCTGCGCGCGCCGCTCTCGCGCGCCGTGCGCCTGAAGCTGCCGCACGTCGGGAAGCGCTCGCTCGCGGGCGATATCGTCTGGGGCATCCTTGTGCTCGTCGGTACGGTGTATGTGGTCTGGCGCGTCGTCGCTTATGTACGCACGGGCGTCACGGGCGCCGACGTCGGCCACGTGTTTGTGCTCGGCTTCATCACGCTTGCGCGCGTGGCGCTCTTGATCGCGCTCTCGTCGCTGATCTGGGTGCCGATCGGCGTGTTGATCGGCCTGCGGCCGGCGCTTGCCGAGAAAGTGCAGCCGATCGCACAGTTTCTCGCCGCGTTTCCCGCGAATCTGCTCTTTCCAGTGTTCGTGATCGTCATCGTGCGCTTTCACCTGAACCCGGATCTCTGGCTGTCGCCGCTCATCGTGCTCGGCACGCAGTGGTATATCCTCTTCAACGTGATTGCGGGCGCCACGGCCTATCCGAACGACTATCGCGAGGCGGCCACGAACTTTCGCATCCGCGGCTGGCAATGGTGGCGCCAGGCGATACTGCCCGGCATTTTTCCCTACTACGTAACAGGCGCGATTACCGCGTCGGGCGGCGCGTGGAA
>DASZGN010000137.1:0-1636 GCA_035938775.1 Trinickia sp. | reverse complement strand
CGATGACTTCGGACAGCTTGAGCATGCGGTCCGGCACCGGATAGTTGCAGGCCAGGATGCCTTCGCACATCTCGTAGAGGAAGTCGCCCGCCGAAAGCCCAAGCTGGTCGCGCACGTACGACACCGCGCCGCCGATGAAGTCGATGCCGGGCTGGCCCTTGTTTTCACGCAGGAACTGGTCGAAGCGCTCGACGATGCCCGCGCGTTGCGGGAAGCCGCCCACGCCTTCTGGCATGTACGAGAACGAGCGCTCCGATTCGCGCATCGCGAACAGGCCCAGTTGCCAGAAGCCGTGGCGCGGAATCGTCGCGAGGAAGTTGGGGTTGCCGCGGCCGGCATTGAGCATCGCGTAATTGGCCGGGCGCTCGGTCGCGCCGCCGCCCGCGGCCTTGATGAGTTCGTCCTTGAGTTCGAACGGGCTCAGTGCGTCGATGCCAGACTTTTCCTTCGTACCGTTACCGTTGCCTTTACCTTTTGCCATGATGCTCTCCAGTGAGAAGACATTGAGCGTGCCGCCGCTGCCTGCGCTTTTGCGTTTCTGCGCTAGTCGCTATACAGACTGCCGGCACACGTTTCGACCCATTCTGGCGAGCCTGCACGCATCGCAACGACGCGCGCGGCCCGCATTGACTTCATTTCAAACCAGACCGACCACGAGCGGACCGAGCAGCGTGAGCAGCACGTTCGCGATCGCGTAGGTGATGGCGAACGGCACCGTCGGCACGGCGCTCTCGGCTTTGTCGAGAATGCCGCCGAAAGCCGGGTTCGCACTGCGCGAGCCGGACAGCGCGCCCGCGAGAATCGCCGCGTTGTTGTACTTCAGCACGTAGCGGCCAAACAGCATCGTGAGGATCAGCGGCACGATCGTGACCACCACGCCCAGCAGGAAGATCGTGATGCCGCTTTGCTTGACCGTCACCACCGCCTGCAGCCCCGAGTTCAGCCCCACCACCGCAACAAACGCCGCCAGCCCGAAGTCCTTGAGCAGTTGCGAGGCGGCCGGCGGCATCACGCCGTACATCGGATGCTTGCCGCGCATCCAGCCGAACACCAGACCCGCGAGCAGACAGCCGCCGCCCGAGCCGAGCGTGAGCGGAATGCCCGCCACGTTCACGACGATCAGGCCGACCAGCAAGCCCAGCACAAGGCCCACGCCCATATAGATGAAGTCGGTCTTGTTGCTCCAGGCAAGCTCGTAGCCGGCTTGCTGGACCGCGCGCTTGGTGTCGGTCGCCGTGCCGTAGACGGTGATGACGTCGCCGTGCTCGAGTTGCGTCTGCGGCAGCACCGGCACTGGCTGCCCGGCGCGTTCGATCTTCTCGATATAGACGCCGTGGCGCATGTCGTGATCGACGTTCTTGCGCACCTCGGCGATCGTCGTGTGGTTCATGCCCTTCTTCGTGAAGACGAGCTGGCGCGTCTGCATCACGAGGCTCATGCCGCCCGAATCCGGCACCTCGGGCCCGATCAGCGCGCCCACTTCGACCATCTGCTCGCGGCGGCCCACCACCAGCACGATATCGTCGCGGCTGAGCACGAAGTCAGGCGTCGAATCGACAATCTTGCCCGCGCGGCGGATCTTCTCGATGGCGATGAAATCGTTCTCCGCCGTTTCGAGCTGTTTGACGGTTTTGCC
>DASZGN010000136.1:0-4194 GCA_035938775.1 Trinickia sp. | reverse complement strand
GATGGCGCACGCGCACGATGTTTCGCAAGTCGCGCGTCGCGCCGCTGCAGCCGGGCGAATTCCAGTACTTCGCCGAGCCGACGCGCGAGCCGGTCGAGAGCCAGCGGCTCATCTTCGATCTGCCCGCCGATATGCCGCTATACGCCGATGCGCGCGGCTACGAGGCGCGCGCCCCGGTGACGGCGGGCGGGCGCACGCGCTACGAGTTCGTCTACCGGCACGGCCCGTATGCGGCGATCGAGCATGGCGCGCTCGGCTACGCCGATTACGGCGACCGGCTGATGGTGTCGACCGTGCCGAGCTATGCGGCCTTCGCCGAGCGCTACCGGAGCGCGGCCGTCGATGCGAGCGCGAGCGATGCGGCCGTCGTCGAGCTCGCGCAGGCGCTGACGGCGAATGCGCCCGACGATTGGTCGAAGGCCCGCGTGCTCTACGACTGGATGCGCGCGAATGTGCGATACGTCGCGCTCTTTCTCGGCCAGAGCGCGGCGAAGCCGCATCGCGTGATCGATGTGCTGCACAACCGCTACGGCGATTGCAAGGACCACGTGGCGCTGTTCGGCGCGTTGCTTGCCGCGGTGGGCATACGCAGCGAACCGGCGCTGGTGGCGCTTGGTCCGGTCTACACCCTTCCGTCGGTGCCCGGCTACGGGTCGAGCGCGATCAATCATGTGATGGCCTGGATGCCCGATCTCGGGCGCTTCGCCGACACCACGGCGGGCGGCACCGAGTTCGGCTTCTTGCCGTCGGCCGTGATGGATCGCCCGGCGCTGCTCGTCGACGAAGGCGTGCTCGCGCGCACGCCAGCGACTCAGCCGCGCGCGCGCAATGCGCGCGTGCAGCTTGCGATCGACGCCAGTGGCGCGGCGCGCTACGCCTATCGCGTGGAGGACAGCGGCTGGACGGCCGAGTCCGAGCGCAACATGTTTCGGCGTGCGACGCGCGAGCGGATTCAGCAAATCGCTTACGACCGCTTGCGGCAAGCGGGCTTCACGGGCACAGCATCGCTTCAGACGGATGATGTGGCCGCGACTCGCGGATCGTTCGCGGTGTCGATGCGCGGCGCGCTCGAGCATGTCGTATGGCCCGATGGCGTGACGGCGTTGCCGGCGATATCGAGCTTGTCGGGCGGCATTGCGACGCAAGTCGAGCAATGGCTTGCGGTGCCTGAGCGCACGCAGCCCTACGTCTGCATCGGTGGCACGTTCGAAGAGGCGGGCGAGATCGACTTGCCGCAAAACGTCGCGACGCTTCATGTGCCCGACGACGTGACGGTGAGCGAGGGCGCCTTCGAGTATGCATCGCACTACGTATTCGATCCCGAGACGCGCATTGTGCAGATCACCCGCCGATTACGTGCGGACTTCGGCAAGCAGGTGTGCACGCCGCGCGAGTTCGCCGCGGAACGCGGTGCGCTTGCGCGCATTGAACGCGATGCGCTGGCGCAGATCGTGGTGCAGGCGCGCGCCAACCCGCGTTGATTCGGCGAGCCGCGTCGATGTAGCGTGATCGACCCAAGGGGCGGCCGGGCAAAAGAAAACGCGGCACGATGCGCATCGTGCCGCGTGATCGCTTCATCGCATTGCGCGTCAGCGCAACGCCGACGCTTCAACAACGCGAGACATCACACTTCAAAACGGCCACCACCCCGCGCCGCCTTGGCTGGCTTGAACGTTTTTCCCGCTTGGGCCGTGGTCTTTCCCGTGGTCGCCGCCATCGTGATCGCCGTTGTCGCGATCGAAATGGAACGCACCGAACAGATCGCCGATCGCCGGCGCGTTCACGGGCACATACGGGTTCGACGACAACTGCACCGGGTTCGGCAGATTATCGCGGCTGCGCTGCGTGATCGGCGCGAGCGACCAGTTGCGTTCGATGAACTTGATGATCGACGCGTGATCGGCATACTCGTGCACGACGCGCCCGCCACGCGAGTACGGCGATACGACGATCAGCGGAATGCGCGGACCGTCGCCGAAGAAGTCGACCGGCTGGATGTAGCCCGAATCGTAGTAGCCGCCGCCTTCGTCGTTCGTGATGAGGATCGCCGTCGACTTCCACAGCGCCGGGTTGCTCTGCACCGCATCGACGAGCTTGCGCACGAACCCTTCGAACAAGCCGTACTTCGACGACGTCGGATGCCCGTCGAGGAGCCCGCCCGGCTTCACGAACGAGACGGCCGGCAGCACGCCCTTGGCGATGTCCGCGTAGAGGTCGGTCGTGTCCTGCAGGTGCGCTTTGACGAGCTCCGGCTTCGTCATGATCGCCGTTTCATACAGGAACGGGTTGCAGATGTTGCAGTAGACGCTCGTCGGCGAGTTGGCGACGAACGTATTCCAACCTTCGCCGTAGTACTTCCACGAGATGTTCTTCGCGAGCAACGAATCGCCGATCGTGCGCACCGGTGACGGCGGAATCGTGAACGCACTGGTGTTGACGGAGCCGTCACCGTTGTAGCCCGGGTTGTAGTTGTTGAGCAGGTAGTACGCACCGGGTGCGCAGTTCGCGCTCGGGTGATACGGCAGCGAGGCGAGATAGCCGGTGATCGCGCCGACGCCCGGCTGCGACGGGTCCGAGCACTTGCTGTACGAACCGCCCGAGTAGCCGTCTTGCGTGTACCAGTTGTTGGTGCCGACCTGCGGGTTGGGGTTTTCGACTTGGTTAGCGGGCGGCGTGGCGATGTTGCCCTGGCCGTCGGTGTAGTAGAACGCGTCGGCCGCACCGATCATGATGCTGTTCGCGCCGGTACCGCCCATCACGGGCTGGTGGTAGTTGTCGCTGATCGTGTACTTGCGCGCGAGCTCGGTGAAGTAGGGCATGTCGCCCGCGTTCACGTTGTAAAAGCCGAGCGCGGTCGAGCCTTCGCCTGTCGTCTGGTCGGTGAAGGTGGCCGCTTGGGGCGTGCCGTTCGAGCCGGCACCGATCGATGTCTCGACCCAGGCGAAGAGATCGTTGCTGCAGCCGCTCGGGTTGTCGGCGCTTGCATGTGCGATGTTGCAGTCGGACTGCTGCCACGCCTGATAGAAGCGGTGCACCGGGCTCGCGATGTACTGATCGTAGTTGGGCCCGACGCGCGAGATCTGATAGGGGCCGTTAGGCAGATTGAACGTGTTCGCGCCGAAGCGGGTATCGGGCACATGCTTCGACAGACCCGTTGCGCCCGTCGTCAACTGCACGACGTCCTGCGGCTCGAGCACGCTGCCTTCGGCCGCTTGTGCGGCGGCGAGCGTGACGAACGGCGGCGCGTTGGCATCGCTTGCGACGGTGGGCGCCGAGCCGGTATTGGGCGCGGGCAATACGGGGTAGGGGGCCTTCGAACCGGGGCTCAGCTCGAAGCGCGTCGGATCGGTGGCCTTGGCCGTGTTCTGTGCGGCGAGCGCGAAGTGGGGGCCGGGGCTGCCGTCCTCGTTGATGATGCCCTTCGACAGCAGGTTCGACACGTTTTGCCCGGCGCGCGGCTTGTACGCGCCGAAGACCTGGTCGAACGTGCGGTTCTCGCCGACGATCACGATCACGTGCTTGATCGGCGATACGGTTGCCATCGACGGGTCGGAGGCGGCTTGCGATTGGCTCTGCGCGAGCGAGGGATAAATGGCGCCGGCGGTCGTCAGTGCGATTGCACTGCCAACGAAACCGGCGCGCAGCATGGCGGTGCTTCTTGTTTGCTTCGTTCGCTTCATGAATATGCTCCGTGGACGAATCCGATTGATACAGGTGCTGCGGGGACGCAAAGCGTAGCGATGTGGTCGAGGGTTACCGGACCTTTCTAGGTATCTGGGTATTGCGATGGGCGATGGGCGACGCAAACGTTTGCGGTCGAGGGGAAGATAACGGCTGAAGATGACGGAGGCGCGACGCGCGCGTGACACCGCCAAGGCGGAGATGTGACATCGCCGACGAATGGCTTTGGCACGGCTTACGTCACGCTGACGGAGAGGCGCGGGCCCCGTGCTCAGGCGGAGGGCGGCGGCGGGTTTTCGATAGAAGGTACAAGAACGTCAGGACTGAGACTGATTTTTAGAGTCAATCGAAATCAGATTTTTCCCGCGGAAATTGATTTCCTGCAAGACTGGATCAAAGCTCAGCAGATGAAGGATGCCGTTGCGTGACCAAGGACCTCTGGAAGGCGAAAAACAGAGGGAACCTCAGAACCTGCTCAAGTCGCGCGCGGATTTGCCCAAGCTGCGCAGCTTT
>DASZGN010000135.1:0-5057 GCA_035938775.1 Trinickia sp. | reverse complement strand
TTCGACCCACTGGCCGCCCTGCTTGAGCATCGGCCTGGTCAGACGCTCGGGGCTGTTGAGGCCTTCGTACGAGAAGCGGTCCTTGTCCGAAATCCAGCACTCGTTGATCGCTTCGTTTTCGAACGGCAGAACACGCATCACGCGGTTGTTCTTCACCTGCACGACGAGGTTCGCACCCGTCGAGTCGTGCGGGCTCACCGACTTGCGGCGCGACAATTCCCAGGTACGCGCCGAGAAGCGGAACGGCTTGCTCGTAAGCGCGCCGACCGGGCACAGGTCGATCATGTTGCCCGAGAGTTCCGAATCCACGGTCTTGCCGAGGAAGGTGCTGATTTCCGAGTGCATGCCGCGGCCGAGCATGCCGAACTCCATCACGCCGGCGATTTCGTCGCCGAAGCGCACGCAGCGCGTGCAGTGGATGCAGCGCGACATCTCTTCCATCGAGATGAGCGGGCCGACGTTCTTGTGGAACACCACGCGCTTTTCTTCGCTGAAGCGCGACGCCGACTTGCCGTAACCTACCGCCAGATCCTGCAGCTGGCACTCGCCGCCCTGATCGCAGATCGGGCAATCCAGCGGGTGGTTGATCAGCAGGAATTCCATCACGGCTTGCTGGCCCTGCACGGCCTTGTCCGACGTCGTGCGCACGATCATGCCTTGCGACACCGGGGTCGCGCACGCGGGCACGGCCTTCGGCATCTTTTCGACATCGACGAGACACATCCGGCAATTGGCCGCGATCGACAGCTTCTTGTGATAGCAGAAGTGCGGAATGTACGTGTCCACGCGCTGCGCAGCCTGGATCACCATGCTGCCCTCGGGCACCTGCACCTTCTTGCCGTCTATTTCAAGTTCAACCATGATGGTTAATCGTCCCTAACCTGTTACCGCTCAATTTCACAGCGGCATTCCCCGCTTTCATCGCCGTTGCGTCGTGCCACGCGGTGAACACACCACGGCACCACGCGCCATCCCTACTCGCCTTCTCAGGCGGCCACGGTCTCCGTAGCCGCGTGCGAGCCGGCATGACCGCCGACGAGACAACGCTTGTTGTGCACGTGATATTCGAATTCGTCCCAGTAATGCTTGAGCATGCCGCGCACCGGCATGGCCGCTGCATCGCCCAGCGCGCAAATCGTGCGGCCCATGATGTTGCCCGCCACCGAGTTCAGAAGATCCAGATCTTCCTGACGGCCAAGACCGTGCTCGATACGGTTCACCACGCGATAGAGCCAGCCCGTGCCTTCGCGGCAAGGCGTGCACTGACCACACGACTCTTCGTAGTAGAAGTACGAGAGGCGCAGCAGCGAGCGCACCATGCAACGCGTTTCGTCCATGACGATGACCGCGCCGGAGCCGAGCATCGAGCCCTGCTTGGCGATGGAGTCATAGTCCATGTTCGTCTGCATCATCAGATCGCCCGGAATAACCGGCGCCGACGAGCCGCCCGGAATCACGGCCTTGAGCTTCTTGCCGCCGCGCACGCCGCCGGCGAGTTCCATCAGCGTCGCGAACGGCGTGCCGAGCGGAATCTCATAGTTGCCCGGACGCTCCACGTCACCCGAGATCGAGAAGATCTTGGTGCCGCCGTTGTTCGGCTTGCCGAGTTCCATGTACGCCTGCGGACCGACGGTCAGCAGGAACGGAACGGCCGCGAAGGTTTCGGTGTTGTTGATCGTGGTGGGCTTGCCGTAGACGCCAAAGCTCGCCGGGAAAGGCGGCTTGAAGCGCGGCTGGCCCTTCTTGCCTTCGAGCGATTCGAGCAGCGCGGTTTCCTCGCCGCACACATACGCGCCATAGCCATGGTGCGCATGCAGCTGGAACGAGAAGTCCGAACCGAGAATGTTGTCGCCCAGGAAGCCCGCGGCGCGCGCTTCATCGAGTGCGGCCTCGAAGCGGCGATACACCTCGAAGATTTCGCCGTGGATGTAGTTGTAGCCCACGGTGATGCCCATCGCGTACGCGCCGATGGCCATGCCTTCGATCACCGCGTGCGGGTTCAGACGCAGGATGTCACGATCCTTGAACGTGCCCGGTTCGCCTTCGTCCGAATTGCAGACGAGATACTTTTGCCCCGGGAACTGACGCGGCATGAAGCTCCACTTCAGGCCGGTCGGGAAGCCCGCGCCGCCACGGCCGCGCAGACCGCCCGCTTTCACGTCGGCGATCACCTGCTCGGGCGGGATTTTTTCTTCGACGATACGGCGCAGCTGGGCGTAACCGCCGCGCGCCACGTAGTCCTGAAGATGCCAGTTCTCGCCATTGAGGCCCGCGAGAATCAGGGGTTTGATGTGACGGTCGTGCAACGCAGTCATTTGGCAAGCTCCTCAAGCAGCTGGTCGATCTTCTCGCGGCTCATGAAGCTGCACATGCGGTGGTTGTTCACGAGCAGCACCGGTGCGTCGCCGCACGCGCCCATGCACTCACCTTCTTTCAAGGTGAACTTGCCGTCGGGCGTGGTTTCGCCGAAGTCGATACCGAGCTTCTGCTTCAGATAGTCCGCGGCGCCTTCCGCACCGCCATCCGGGCCGAGCTGGCACGGCAGGTTCGTGCAGAGCGTGATCTTGTGCTTGCCGACCGGCCGGGTCTCGAACATCGTATAGAAGGTGGCGACTTCCTGGACGGCAACCGGCGGCATGCCGATGTAGTCGGCCACGAACTGCATCAGTTCGGGAGACAGCCAGCCATGCTCCTCTTGAGCAACGGCCAAAGCCGCCATCACGGCGGACTGTCGCTGATCGGCGGGGTACTTCGACAGCGCGCGATCGATTTCTTTCAGGCCTTCAGCTGAGATCATTTTCAGACACGACTCTTTCAATTCCTACCGTTTCAATTCCCGCCAGACAAACTCCTGCCGCGCGTTGTGCATTCCTGCTCGCTGCGACAGACGTGGCGTTCCCGGTATTTCGCCGCGCGCTCCGCACCTGCGGGCGCGCCGGCAGTTTGCTACCTAGCGGTCGATTTCACCGAACACAATGTCCTGCGTGCCGATGATCGTGACCGCGTCGGCAATCATGTGGCCGCGCGCCATTTCATCCAGCGCGGACAGGTGGGCATAACCCGGCGCGCGGATCTTCAGACGATACGGCTTGTTCGCGCCATCCGACACCAGGTAGATGCCGAATTCGCCCTTCGGATGCTCGACGGCTGCATAAGCCTCGCCTTCGGGCACATGGAAGCCTTCCGTGAAGAGCTTGAAGTGGTGAATCAGCTCTTCCATGTTCGACTTCATGTTCACGCGCGACGGCGGCGCAACCTTGTGATTGTCGACCATCACGGGGCCAGGATTCTTGCGCAGCCACTCAATGCACTGTTTCGCGATCCGGGTGGACTGACGCATTTCTTCGATACGCACGAGATAGCGGTCGTAACAATCGCCGTTCACGCCCACCGGGATGTCGAAATCCAGCTGGTCGTAGACTTCGTACGGCTGCTTCTTGCGCAGATCCCACTCGATGCCCGAGCCGCGCAGCATCGCGCCGGTCAGACCGAGTTGCATGGCGCGCTCGGGGCTCACCACGCCGATGCCCACCAGACGCTGCTTCCAGATACGGTTGTCGGTGAGCAGCGTTTCGTACTCGTCGACACAACCCGGGAAGCGCGTGAAGAAGTCGTCGATGAAGTCCAGCACCGAGCCCTGGCGAGCTTCGTTCATCTTCGCCAGTGCTTTCTCGTTGTGGATTTTCGACGCCTTGTATTGCGGCATTGCGTCTGGCAGATCGCGATAGACGCCGCCCGGACGGTAGTACGCTGCGTGCATGCGCGCGCCCGACACCGCCTCATAGACGTCCATCAGGTCTTCGCGCTCGCGGAACGCGTAGAGAAACACCGCCATCGCGCCGACGTCGAGCCCGTGCGAGCCGATCCACATCAGGTGGTTCAGCACACGGGTGATTTCGTCGAACAGCACGCGGATGTATTTCGCGCGGATCGGCACCTCAAGGCCGAGCAGCTTTTCGATGGCGAGCACATAGCCGTGCTCGTTGACCATCATCGACACGTAGTCGAGACGGTCCATGTACGGCACCGACTGGATGAAGGTCTTGCTTTCGGCGAGCTTTTCGGTCGCGCGATGCAGCAGGCCGATGTGCGGATCGGCGCGCTGGATCACTTCGCCGTCGAGCTCGAGCACGAGGCGCAGCACACCGTGCGCTGCCGGGTGCTGCGGGCCGAAGTTGAGCGTGTAGTTCTTGATCTCTGACATGCGACCCTCTTAGTGTTTCCTCAGACCACCGTAGCGATCCTCGCGGATCACACGCGGCGTGATCTCGCGCGGCTCGATCGTAACCGGTTGATAGACTACCCGCTTCTGCTCCGGGTCATATCGCATCTCTACATAGCCGGAGACCGGGAAGTCCTTGCGGAACGGATGGCCAATGAAACCGTAGTCGGTCAGGATACGGCGCAGGTCGGGGTGACCTTCGAAGACGATACCGAACAGGTCGAACGCTTCACGTTCGTACCAGTTGGCCGAATTCCAGATCTCTACGACGGAGGGAACGATGGGCACGTCGTCGTCCGGCGCGAATACGCGCAGACGCAGACGCCAGTTGTTCGTGATGGAGAGCAGGTGCGAAACAGCCGCAAAACGCGCGCCGTCCCAGGCACCGTCACCAAAGGTTTGATAGTCGACGCCGCAAAGGTCGATCAACTGTTCGAAGCGCAGCGACGGATTGTCGCGCAATTCTGTCGCGACATTCAGGTAATCTACCGCTTTTATGACCAAGGTCAACTCACCGAGCTTTTCAGTGAGGCTGACGACGCGCGCACCAAGGGCCGCTTCGAGGTTCGCTTTCAGGGTCTCGAGTTTGCTTGCCATATTGTGGGGGAGCCGTTGGCCTTTATTGACGGGCGATGGTGCTAGTGCGGCGAATCTTCGCCTGCAACTGGATCACCCCGTAGACGAGAGCTTCCGCTGTGGGCGGGCAACCGGGCACGTAGACGTCGACCGGCACGATACGATCGCAACCGCGTACGACAGAATACGAATAATGGTAGTAACCGCCGCCGTTGGCGCAGGACCCCATCGAGATGACCCAGCGCGGCTCGGCCATCTG